>CAYULZ010000125.1:0-4639 GCA_964445865.1 uncultured Lachnospiraceae bacterium
TATCCCGACGCCCTACGGCACGACCTTTATCGAGGACGCAACGGCAGGTATCGGTGCACTCGGTGACATCGGTTGCTATTCGCTTGACCTCGTACTCAACGCCGTCGGCTATCCGAAGCCTCTGACGGTTTCGGGCTACAAGTCCGCATATTTTGGAACCGATCCCAACTATTCCGATTACCCTGAGGACAAGAAGGAGGAGTATGCAAAGAAGTTCTCCGTTGACGACTTTGCCGCAGCCTTCATTCGTCTCGAGGGCGGCATCATTCTCGACTTCCGTATCGGTTGGGCACAGAACCTCGACACCGCAGGTGACACGATCATCATGGGTACGAAGGGCTCTCTCCGCATCCCCTCGACCGAGTGCTGGAACGGCTCGATCAAGGAGCCGCTCAAGATCTACCATGAGGTAGCGGGCGAGCAGGTGGAGACCGTGATCGAGACGCCTCAGAATAAGAAGTGGATCTTCCAGACGAAGATGCGTACCTTCCTCGACGCTGTTAAGACGAATGGAAAGGCACCCGTTTCCTCGGCTGAGATCCTCTACAACCAGGCCATCATCGACGGTATCGCCAAGTCGGCAGAGCTTGGCCGCGAGGTGGAGATCGTCATTCCCGAGATCTGAGATTCGTTGAGGCTGAATATTTTATGTGGGAACTCTTTGAAAAAAGTTCCCACACCCTCAAAAACTTCCTTGAAATTTATTTTTATACCGTGCGCTCCGTTCCTTTTCTACGGAACCCTCGTTCCCCACAACCGGGCCCCAACTTCCGGTCGAAAATATAGTCGCCTCGGGCGCAAGCATAGCTTGCTTCCGAGGCTTCTTATTTTCTCCCTTGTCACCCTCGCTGCATCGCCCACTGGGCGCGCTCGGGCTCCAAGCCAGTTGTGGGGCGTTTGGTTTTTCGGGAGACGACTTGTATTTATCCATGTATGGCGGGAGACAAGCCCCCGCCATACGAGGTTTTGTATAATCGCTTTGTTGCAACGCTTGGCCATTTGGATGGGGAGGTCAAGGAATGGGAAGGGCGCCGCCCTTCCCATTCCTTGTGGCATTCTCCCCGTTCCTTTCTTCCGCTATTGGCAGAAAGGAACATAATAAGAAGAAAAATAACTTTTTTTCAAAAAAGGCTTGCAAAAGGGAAAAGATTGTGATATAATATCTCCGTTCGGTATTTTGCCGAACGAAATAGGGGTATAGTTCAGTCGGTAGAACACCAGTCTCCAAAACTGGGTGTCGTGGGTTCGAGTCCTTCTGCCCCTGCCAGAAAAACGACAAATTTCGACAGAAATTTGTCGTTTTTCAGTTATGATTGCCTTTCGGCAAGTTATGAGTTATGAAATGCTTCGCATTGTTATAATTGGCTTCGCCAAGTTTTAGGAGAAAAGGGCAATCATATCATAACATTCGCGAAAGCGAATTCATAACGCACGAAGTGCTCATAACTCTAAACTTCACACACGAGTTCAAGTCCATACAAAAATTCTTGGAAATATCTTTTTCGTCCGCCCTTCACAAATAAAAGAACACCAAGCCAACGGCTTGGTGTTCTTTTATTTCACAGAGCGTCACGACGCCGAGCCCGCGTTCATCTGTCCTTGCCCCACATCTTACACCGGCACAAATTCTGTCGAGTGATATTTTTCTTTCGTCTCCTCAGGGAATTCAAAATCGGTGATCACGTAGTCCAGTGCGTCAAAATCCTTTTTGATCGTGCACGTTTCGATTAATTTATCGCGGTCGGCCAAGAAAAATATTTGATCGGAATTTTCCATCATGGTCTCGTACAATAATCCATAGCTGCCGCCAAAGAAAACGGCACCGTTGATGCAGACTCCGGCGGTGGAGAAAAACATTTTATCAGCATGAAAACGGCGGGTATTCATAATCGTTTCGGCGCTACAGAGCATATACGGCGGTTCTAAGACCGCGCCGCCGAGACAAATCGTACGAATGGAATATTGACTTAAAAATATAGCTAGGGCCATGTTGTTGGTTATGACACAAATATCTTTTTTGTCCAACAGATATTGTCCGATGTATTCTGCCGTCGTAGAGCCGTCAATAAATACGGTGTCGCCGTCCTTGATATATTCGGCGGCCTTTTTGGCGATTTTCAGCTTGGCTGCTTTCATTTTTTCATATCGAAAGGGCAATTTCACGCCGTAGCTTTTTATCAATTCGACGCCGCCGTAGCTTCGTTTGACCAGCTTTTGCTTTTCCATGACGTTCAGATCCCGATTGATCGTGGCGTTGCTGTAATTGAGAATCTCGGTCAGATGCTTTACGGTTACGTAGCCCTGCTGCTGTAGGATTTTTAAGATGGCATCTATGCGTTCCTTTTGATAGGATTTGTAATCGGGCTTTGATAAAAGTTGAGAATTCTCCATTTTTCGCTCCATCTATTGCTTTTTTTTGAGAAATTGCTATAATGCCATTATAACAAATTCTTTTGAAAAGTCAATAGGAATATCGTGCAAAATGAAAGATTTAACACAAGGCAACATTTATAAAAGCTTTTTCTTTTTTTCAATCCCGATCGTACTGTCGTCGCTGCTTTCCTCGGCGTTCGGTGTGATTAACACCTCCATCGCGGGGCAGTTCCTCGGCGCCGAGGGGCTGGCGGCTACCAATATTTCCTCGCCATATACCAATGTCATCATTCTGATCGGCAACGGATACTCCTACGGATTTTCGATTCTCGCGGGCAATTTGTTCGGTGCCAAAAACTACGAGCGACTGCGTCGCACGCTGTGCTCGAATCTGCTGGCAATTTCTTTGGCTTTTGTCGTCATTTGCGGCCTATCGATTGCATTTGCTACCCCGATTTTTCGTTTTCTTAGGGTCGAGGAGCAAATTTGGACGGCTTCCAAGCAATATTTTATCCTGACCTGCCTGAACCTGATCGTCTGGCAAATGACCTCGATGTGTCTGTACTGCTGTCATGCGATGGGGGAGACGAAATTTCCGCTGTTCGTTTCGTTTGCCGCAACGGGGCTTACCGTGATTGGCAACCTTCTGACCGTTGCCGTTTTTGATTGGGGCGTTGTCGGCATTGGCGCGTCGTCCATTCTGGCGAATGCCGTGGCTTTGATCTACTATAGCATTTACTTTCGAAAAGCCTTCCGCAAGCTTGGCTTGACGGGTGTGGCTGTGCGACCTTCCTTTGCCGACGTCAAGGTGCTCGCTACGTATAGTCTGCCCAATATGGTGCAGCAGGTCGCCATGGGTGGAACGGCGCTTGCCATCGCACCGGTGCGAAACGGTCTCGGATACCTTGTGGTCGCCGCTTTTTCGGTGGCTAGCCGCTTGCAGGGCTATTTGCAAACCTTTTATTATTCCGCCTCGAAAACGGCGAGCAATTATATTGCGCAATGCGTGGGGGCAGAGAAATACCACAAGATCAAAAAAGCGGTTCGCGTATCGATCCTGCAGGGATTTGTTTTCTTTGCTGTGTTTTTTGTTCCCATTTATCTCTTCGCAGACTTCACCTGCGCCCTGTTTGTCAACCGTGCGACCGACCCCGAGGTGTTTGAGTACCTGCGGCTGTACGTGCGCATTTATCTCCCCTTTATCTCCCTTCACGTGTTCTGTGGCATCTTCCATTCCATCCTGCGTGCTGTGAAATCGAACGGACACCTGATCGGAACTACCCTCGGCGGCGGAGTCGTTACGCTTTTGGCTACACTTTGGCTCGCTCCGGATTTCGGTATTCACGGCGTATTTGCGGCGAGTGCGATTGGATGGGGGTTTGAGTGCCTATACGTTCTCGTTATTTGGGTGACCGGACTTTGGCTACCGCCTGCCTTGCGATCAAAGGTTTTGAATCGAAAAACAAAAAAAGACCGGCAAATAGCAGATTTATAAAGCATCAAGACGGCCGCACGAACCGTGCGGCCGTCTTTTTGTATGTCTCTCCATATTTACGGCAACTTTGCGGCAAAAAATATTATAAATTCTCTATTGACAAAATTCCCGTTTTATGGCATAATATTAGGGAACGGGACATACCTGTTACGATTGAATATCTTGGCAGAACTGACGGAAATCGCGGAGCACCGCGGGGGACTGTCAAGAAGAACTCTCATTTTGAGATTTCCGTACGCCGACCGTCTGGGCAACCCGTTTCACAAACAGGTTGTCTTTTCTTTTTATCATCGTTAATATAATAGCAATCATATAGGAGGTGCTTTATGAAACACAAACAATGGGAAGGCTTCCGCAAGGGTGTATGGCAGGACGAGATCAACGTTCGCGACTTCATCCAGCAGAACTATAAGGCTTACGAGGGCGATTCCTCTTTTCTTGCGGGTGCGACCGAGCGTACCGAGGCACTGATGAAAAAGGTGCAGGCGCTCTTTACGCTGGAACGACAGTTCGGCGGCGTGCTTGACATTGACACGGCCACCGTTTCCGGCCCGGCATCCTTTTCGGCCGGATATATTGATAAGGACAACGAGCTGATCGTGGGTATGCAGACCAACCGCCCCCTCAAGCGCGGCGTTCACCCCTTCGGCGGTATCCGCATGGTTCGTCAGGCTTGCGAGGCCTACGGCTATAAGCTCAGCCGTAAGGTCGAGGAGGAATTCCGCTTCCGTACCACGCACATCGCCGGTGTGTTCCGCGCGTATACCGACG
>CAYULZ010000126.1:0-4621 GCA_964445865.1 uncultured Lachnospiraceae bacterium
GGCGGCGGCGTACTGATGAATCAGTGCCCCCACAACCTCGACCTCTGGCAGTGGATCTGCGGTCTGCCCGTCAAGGTATTCACCAAGATGCACTTCGGTAAGTGGCACGACATCGAGGTCGAGGACGACGTCACGACCTACGTAGAGTACGAGAACGGCGCAACCGGCGTATTCATCACCACCACCGGTGACGATCCCGGAACCAACCGCTTTGAGATCATCTGCGAGAAGGGTAAGCTTGTGGCCGGCATCGACAGCCTTTCGATGTGGAAGGCCGAGGAGTCCGAATCCGAGTTCTCCAAGAAGAACACCGCTCCCTTCGGTAAGAGAGTCTTTGAGTTCACCGAGAACGTAGAGACCGACGGCTACAACCCGAAGCACATCGGCGTTCTCAACGCCTTTGCTGCAGCCATTCTTCGCGGCGAGCCTCTGGTCGCTGACGGCCGTGAGGGTATCCGCGCCGTTACGCTGTCGAACGCGATGCACCTCTCCGCTTGGACGGGCAAGGAGATCGACCTGCGCAACTTCGATCACGAGCTCTACTACGAGGAGCTGATGAAGCGCGTGGCAACCTCCCGCCGCAAGACGACGGTCACGAACGCCGTTGCCGCCGACATGAGCTCGACCTTCGGTTCGTAATCGTAACCAATAATTAAAAGGAACTTCCCCATATGGGGAAGTTCCTTGTATCAAACGCTACCCTTCGGCGTCTTCGACGCCTTCGCGCCGTCTGTGATCAAAAGCACAATGCACTTGCGCACCATCGCCCGCGATTCGGGCGAGAGCGCATTCCACGCGCGCACAAGACCCAGCTTGTCGGCGTTGAGCTCGGTCAAGGTCTTGGCTCCCGTCATGCGAATCGTTTCGTACAAAGACTCGACGAAGGCCTCGCGCTCCTCGTGCGTCAGATCCCCTACCCATTTTTTGACCGTTCGGTCGATCCGTCGGCTCTCCTCGGTCAATGCGTCCAGATGGATAAAGCGCGCACCGAGCACCTCCCACGAAAAGGCGTTATGCTGCAAAAGTCCCGTCTGCGTGCTTTTAATGACCTCGAAGCTTTCCTCATGCTCAAGCAGCATGCCCACGACCGAGCTCTGCGGCACAAGCGTTCGGATCCGCCCACGCATATCGAGATACGCCGTATCGGCAATAAATTCCTTCGTAAAGCCGGGGCCGTCGTTGTTATAGACGGCACGAATGCGCTCCTTGAAGCGTGCATCGCAGGCTACGGCCGAATATACGGCCAGATTGCCCCCTTTGCTATGGCCGCAGGTGATAAAGTCACCCTTGTAACGCGCCATTTGCTCCTCCAGATAGGCACGCGCACGGTGCTGTGCGGGCACGGGGTGCAAAAAGCTCATGTTCAGATTTTCCTTCCAGCCGACGAGCGAGTCGTCGGTGCCGCGGAATGCCACGGTATGCATTCCCGTCGGATCCGTGTAGGTCATGGCACAGAATTGTATCTGCTCCTCATCCTCCACGCGATTTTCATAGGCGCTCATGCGAAGCTCACCAAAGCGCTTCGACTTGGCCGCCTTGGCCATCAGGCTGACCACCTCGGGAGGCACGATAAGCCCCACATACGCGGGCTTTCCCCGATGCCGTCGCACATAGGTGCGCGCCGCATCCAAAAGACCAATATCGCCGCCTGCCTCGGCACTCGGCACGATGTCCGCAAAATCGACGTAGCTGATCAGAGAAAAGATCAGACTGTCGATCTCGTTGCACGGAGCCTGTGCAAAGGTCAGGTCACCCCGCCAATCCAGATAATCAAATACGTTTGCCATAGAAAATTCCGCCTATATCTGCTTATGCACAACACTCTTATACTCGTCGTAAAAACGGTAGTACGGACACGTACCCGTATTCCGACCGAGGAAACGAACCATTTCGTCCTCGTCTAAATTCATATCGCAGACGTAGGCGTCCACCGTCTCGTCGTAATCGTAAAATTCACAGCTTTCGCAATTCGAGGCACCCTTTGCCTTCATGATACGCTCCTTTCGGGATCGGACACTCACAGATGCTTCAGCCGATCCAAAGTATTTTGCAGAATGATCTGCGCCGACAGCGTGTCGATGACACCCTTGCGCTTTTTACCGCGCACGTTCGTCTCGTTCAGATAGCGAGCCGCCGTCATCGTCGTCATGCGCTCGTCGTACATCGCCACGGGAAATTCCTCCCCAAGGCGCATACGAACCAGATCCCCAAGCTTGCGGCATTTGGCCGCGCGAGCGCCCTCACTGCCGTCCATGTTGACGGGCAGACCGATCACCACGCCGACGGCACGGTGTTCACGGACGAGCTCGACAATGGCATCGGCCGTCTTTTCGATGCCCCCGGGAGTGATATTTCCTACGCCCGATGCGAGCAAGCGGGAGACGTCTGATACGGCAATGCCCGTGCGCGCGTCACCGAAATCCACGCCGATCAGTTTTCCTTTTGTTGTGGCGATCGCCTCAAGATCTCGAGCCATCTTTTGCTCCTTCCTTTTGACCTTCCCGAAGACGCGTCTCGCACAGTGTGAGCAACGCCTCCTTGTTATTATATGCCGGATTCGCCATCACGGCCTCCAATAAATACGACAGCGTCTGCCCGATCTCGCGTCCCTCGATGCCGAGCCTCAAGAGATCCTTGCCCGTCACGGCAAGCTCGCTGACGGTCGTCGGTACGCAATTTGCGGTAACAAGCGCCTCGGCGCCTGCGGGAGAAATCCCCAGCAAGACCGACGCACGTGCGGCAAGGGCGGCGTAATCCCCCACAGCAGCACGCAATGCGGTGGCCTCACGCTCATTCGTTACACGCATCGAAGCACCTCTTGCCACGGCCAACGCGCCCTTTATTTGACGGGACGAGCATTTAAGGTCGTGTAACATCGCTTCGATCCGATCGGGTGACGCCCCGAAAAAGAATGTGCCAAGCCGCGCCGTATCCTCGGCGGGCATGTCATCAAGCACGGCAAGTGCCCGTTCATTGGGCACAAACGCGCCCGTCACGTAGGACAGCACCCCCGTCTCGCGCATCAGACCGATCGCACGCGAAGCGTCGAGGGAGCAGACAAGACGGATAAACTCAGACGCCACGCGCTCCCGCGCGATCTTCGTCAAGCCCTCGCGGCAATCGGCCGCCGCCGCCAGCGTGGCGGGCTCGATCGAAAACCGCAGCTGTGCCGCAAAGCGGAAGGCGCGCAGAATACGGAGCGAATCCTCCGTAAAGCGCAGATGCGGCTCGCGTACGGCACGAATCGTCCGCGCAGTGAGATCGCGCTGCCCGTCAAAGGGATCGACCAGTCCCCGATCAGGGTGATAGGCCATCGCGTTGACCGTAAAGTCGCGCCGCGAAAGATCCTCGGTAATGCGATCGGTAAAGGTCACGCTGTCGGGGTGGCGACCGTCGGTGTAGTCGCCGTCACGGCGAAAGGTCGTAATCTCGACGGGATCGCCCGAAAGAATGACCGTCACCGTTCCGTGCTTGAGTCCTGTTTTGATGACACGCTCCTTCGAAAAGACGGCCATCGTTTTCTCGGGAAGCGCTGAGGTCGCAACGTCAAAATCGTGTGCGGGGAGCCCCAGCAGCGCGTCGCGCAGGCTACCGCCCACAACGTAGGCCTCCTCCCCCGCCGCCACAAGGCGCGACAGTGCCTCGTCCACGTACGCAGGGTAGGTGATGCATTTCATAGGCTCTCCCCCTTCCAATTTTTTCAGTATGATTATATCATTTTTCTCCTTTTGTGTCAAGAGAGGTGCGATCTTTGATTTTTTCTATTGACATTCGGGCAAAAATGCTTATAATGAAGAAAGAGGAACCCTATTTTCATTATTTTATTCCAAGAAAGGCCATCTATGCTTCTCATCGTTGGAAATATTCTCGGCTATATCGCCGTAGCGAGCGGGCTTATCATTTTTATCAGCGTCAAGCGGTCCCGTATCTTATCGCTGAAGGTCGTCTCCGACTCGCTCTTTCTCGCACACGAGCTCTGCCTCGGCCTCTTTTCGGGCGCAGCGTTACACTGCGTGGCAATCGCGCGAAGCCTCGTCTTCTATCAACGCGGACGCCGCAAGTGGGCCGACACACCGCTCTGGCTCGTTCTCTTTATTCTGGCAACGCTGATCTCGCCCATTCTCACGTGGCAAGGCCCAATCAGCCTGCTCCCCACCGTGGGTAGCGTGGTCTGTGTGTTCAGCTACTACGTAAAAAGCACGTGGTTGTTGCGCATTTTTTCCTTCTTCGGGGAAGGCCTGTGGCTCCTGTACGGTGTCTTCTGCGGCTCGCTCCCGATCACGCTGTTCGGCGTCGTCGCGCTCATCTCGCTCACGGTCGGCATGATCCGCGAGGGACTCCACAAGCGCAAGCTGAAAAACAATCCTGCACTCCGACATCTGGATTGACTTTCCTTCGTATTCAAAAAACAATCTATCAATAAAAGGAGAACATCAACATGAAAATGACGTTTCGCTGGTACGGCGAAAAGGACTGCATTCCGCTGCCCCACATCAAGCAGATTCAGGGCATGTCGGGTGTCGTCACCGCCGTGTACGACGTACCCGTCGGCGAGGTTTGGCCGCTTGAGGCCTTACAGCGCATGAAGGCCCTTTGCGACGAAAACGATCTCGAAATGGAG
>CAYULZ010000127.1:0-4548 GCA_964445865.1 uncultured Lachnospiraceae bacterium
CGCGCTCTCCCTCACCCGACTCCGTCGGGAGCTCCCTCCCGGAGGGAGCCTTTGGCATCATTCCTTTCCACCTTTTTTAAAAATTCACTTCTTTTCTGTTTATCGGCTGAGCCTCTTTTGAACCACGCGATTATCGCGTGGTTTTCGGTATACAAAAAGACGCCGACGGCTGATCGCCGTCGGCGCTTTCCCTTTTTCAAGCTACAAACGTATTTTTCAAAATCAGATACTCGGTCGTTTTGTCGTAAAGCATCGAGTCATACACGAGGTCGGCAAGGTTTTCCTTCACGTAATCGCGGTCATAGCCGAAATCCGCCACGTATTTGTCGGCGTATTTATCGAACAGTCGCGTTTTTTCGTCCTCAGTCAATCCAATGCCTGCATCGGCCAATACCGCGCGGTAGATCAGATCGTCGGCAACCAAGGCGCGCGCATCGGTCTCCATCTGCTCGTGACTCGTCTCGAGGGCGACCATGGCCTCCTCCTCGCTCACGCCGTGCTCCTTGGCATAGTAACGGCACCTTGCCTCGGCCTGTGCTACGTAATAGGCGACCGCGTCCTCGGGATATTGCAGAATCTCGCTTCCCTTTCGCACCGCCTCCCAGACGGCCGCACCTTTATCGGCATCGGCGGCAGACAGCGTCACCGTCAAGCCCTCGTAGGCGCCAAGGCGCACGCAATCGGCAATCACGATTCCGTCGTAGGAGAGCGTCTCTGCCGGCGTCGGATCCTCGTCCTTGCGGCAGCTTGCGAAGGATACGGCACAGGCCGCCACCAATAACAGCGCCGCAACGGCTTTTTCTATTCTTTTCATACGGCCTCGCCCCCTTTCTTTTCCTTATCATATCATATTTTTCCCGATTTGACAAGAGGTCCGGCAAAAAAAGAAAAGCGCAGGTCAAAAAAACCTCGCGCTTTCCTTTTTTGGGGCGACTTACTTGCTCTCTTCAACCTTGAGAACTTCCTTGCCGCCGTAATATCCGCAAGCCTTGCAGACACGGTGGGACAGAACGACCTTGCCGCACTTGGGGCAAGTGGTCATGCCGGGGAGAGAGAGCTTCCAATTGTTAGAGCGTCTCTTGTCTCTGCGTGCTTTCGATACTTTTTTCTTCGGTACTGCCATGATCTACACCTCCTTGAAGCGTTTCATTTATATAAATTATTGTTCTTCCTCGTCGCCGCTCTTTGCTTTCCAGTTCAGAAGCACTGCCAGTCTTGGGTCGATCTCTCGTTCGGAGCATCCGCAATCGCCCTCGCGCTTCGGCTTGCCGCACTTGGGACAAAGTCCCGGGCAATCCTCCGAGCAAAGCAATCTTGTCGGAAATGCGAGCAAAAGCTCCTCGCGCAACGGCTCATCCACGTCGAGGTTGCCCCCTTCGGGAACGACGTATTCGTCGGCAAGATCCTCGAGCTGCTGCTCCGTCAAGGTATTCTCCGCCGCCACCGTACGCTCAAAGTCAAGAGAGAAAACTCCGTCAACGGGAGCAAGACATCTCGCGCACTCACCGTGATAGGCAAGCTCGGCCTTTAAACAAAGGCGCATGTAACCGGCGTTGTCCGTAATCTGACCCATAACACGGGCATCTGACGCGAACTGTACGCCGTCAAGCGTTTCGGGGGTAAGCATATAGTCAATGTCGATTCGGTTCACCTCTCCGCGGAGAAGCGGCGATATATCCAAGACCATAGACCCTCCATACCATCACGTGTTTTCCGACCGGCGGAAATCCAGACCGCACATGCTGACACAAAATGCGACAATACATATTATAATCGATTTATCTCCAATTGTCAAGAGTTTTTTGAAACTTTATTCGCGTTTCGCCCTTTTTTGGGAAATCCGCAGAAAAAACCTTTACAAAATTTCCGTTTTATGGTAAAATACAAGTAAGAACCGTTTGGGAAAGGGATCCATCTATGAAAAACGCCTTTCTTTCATATACCGACCGCGATCTCGAAAAGCTACCTGCGCGTCCCGCACGCTCCCATAAGGGGAGCTTTGGCCGCGTCGTCTGTCTGTGCGGCTCACGCGGCATGGCAGGTGCGGCCTATCTGGCCGCGCACGCCGCCTATCGTACGGGCGCGGGGCTCGTAGAGCTCGTGACCCCCGAGAGCAACCGCACCGTTCTGCAAACGCTTCTCCCCGAGGCGATCGTCACGCCCTACGATGACGAGAAGCCCGACGGAAAAGTCATCGTGCAGGCCGTAACACGTGCCGACGCCCTTGTGATCGGCTGTGGCTTCGGCACGTCGAGCATCTCGGCACACGTGCTGGAGCTGGCACTCACACATGCAGAAGCACCGGCCGTGCTCGATGCTGATGCCCTCAATCTTATCGCCAAGCGGCCGCATCTGCGCCCTGCCGTAGCAGGCAAGATCATCACGCCGCATCCCATGGAGGCCTCGCGTCTCTTCCGCGTACCCGTTGAGAAGATTCTCGGCGATATTCCATCGCACGCCGCACGCTTTGCCGAGGCACTCGCCTGTGTCTGCGTGCTCAAGGATCACAACACGGCCGTCGCCGACGCGACGCATGCGATCTTCCGCAATGAAAGCGGCAACAGCGGCATGGCGACGGGGGGCTCGGGCGACGTCCTTGCGGGCATCATCGGCGGCATTCTCGCACAGCAAGCGTGTCTTTGCGAGCCCGATGCCTATCTCGCCGCTACCCTCGGCGTTTATCTCCACGGCCTGTGCGGTGACCGCGCCGCCGATCGGCTCGGCGAGCACGCGATCATGGCGTCCGATCTTATCGGCGCGATCCCCGAGGTTCTGCGCCCGTTGTCACACCGCAAATAATTCTTGCAATTTTTCTCCCTTTATGCTATAATAACAATAGAAGAACACCAAACAGTCTATCAGGAGGTCACCTATGAATCAAATCATTACCATCGGACGTGAATTCGGAAGCGGAGGGCGTGAGCTCGGACGCCGCCTTGCCGAGGAGCTCGGCTATGAATATTACGACCGCGAGATCATCGAGGAGATCTCCAAGCGAACCGAGCTTTCGGAGGAGTACGTGCATCATATCGTCGAGCGCGAGCCGCACCACCTGCTCCCCATCACCGTCGGCCGCAGCTTCTCGTACATGGATACGCATACCATTCATCAGCTCCAGAAGGTCTACCGCGAGCAGACCGAGGTCCTCAAGGAGATGGCCGAAACGTCGAACTGTGTCATCGTCGGCCGTTGCGCAAGCTATATTCTGCAGGACTACAAGCCCTTCCGCATTTTCGTACACGCCGACATGGAGAGCCGTGTGCGCCGTTGCATGGAGCATATGGCCGAAAACAACGAGCACTTCACCGAAAAGCAGATGAAAAAGCACATTCGTGCCGTGGACCGCGGCCGTGCCAAATATTTCGCCTTTTACACCGAGAAAAAGTGGGGCGACCGCAAGAATTACGACCTTTGCATCAACACGACCGACGTGGTGATCAAGGAGTTCGTTCCCGTGCTGGCGAAGATGTTTCAGTAATAAGTAAAACGGACAGAGACGCTTGTCTCTGTCCGTTCTTCTTTAGTGGCGAATCTCACGCTTCTGATGCGTGCTGTCGTACTTGACCGTCTCAAACAGACCGTTCACGGTAAACGCCGTCACACCGAAATGCTCGCCGCCGTTCCCCGTCGCCTCATAGCCGCCGTCCTTTTGTTTGTAATACATGCTCTGGCAGGTGGGATCGACCACAAAGCCACAAAGCACACGCTTGCTTCCGTGCTCGGGCACAGCCATTTTGATCGGATAATACGTCACCTTAGGTTGCATGTTAAAGATCAGACTGAATTTGTTGCTGATCGGCTTTTTTACGAGCTTGACCTGCCCGTCCGGCTCTATATAGATCGACACCCCGTATTTCTTCGTGCTGAGATAACGAAGATAATATACGCACGTACCGCTTTCAATGCGGATATCCTCACGCCCCGACAAGCCCTTTGACGAGCGGACGAATTTTTCACGGAATTGAAGCTTGCATTTGTTTTCCGCGCAAAGCCGCTTGAGTTGTCGGTAAAATTTTCTGCGCCTGCGAATACCGCGTGTCAGATTGACTGCCAGGATCACCGCAGCAAGAACTACTACTAACAGCTTGATCCAGATCTCGGGGAAATACAGGAAGAAAGCCACAGCCGACATACCGGCAACGGCAAAAAAACACACAAAAAGGAAGATCACAAGCAATCGTCCGAGGAACAGGTTGAGCTTCTCCTTCCACGGGCGAATCCAGCGACGAACGCCATAAAAGCGATAAAACGGCAACGCCGTGCCGTCCTTCTCCTGCGCCTCCTCCGGCCGATCCTTCTCAGTCGGTCGAACGCCCCAATCTCTATCCTTACTCATAGAAAATCCTTTCTAACAAATCATGCCCACGGCGTACCATGGGCATGATTTCTTTATGATTTCATCAATCAGTGATCGAAGCTCATCTTCATTTGTGCCGTCTGTCCGCTCTTGTGCTTATCCATCAGGTTGTGGATGCGCTTGACGGGATTGAGCAGCTCGCTCAGCGTCTCGTCGTGGTTGAGCGTATCGATGATGTAGGACACGTACTT
>CAYULZ010000128.1:0-4509 GCA_964445865.1 uncultured Lachnospiraceae bacterium
GAGGTACTTGAGCTTCAGCTCGTTCGGCGTACCGATCAGACCGTCGGTGAACGCGGGAGAAACGACCGGATCGGCCAGCTCCCAGATCTTGCCCTTCGGGTCCTTGAACGCGCCGTCGCCGTATACCATAACCTCAACGTGCTTGCCCGTCGCCTTCATGACGCGCTCCTGAATATCAAGCACCAAGGGACGGCACTCGCGCGGAAACAGCTTGATCTTATCCTCGGTCGACTTGTTCGAGCCGAGCAGACCGTACTGCTCGTTGCAGCCGCTGCCGTTTACGGGAGCATTCATAATATCGTCGAGACTGCAAACGACCTTCGCACCGTTCGCAAGCAAAATGCGCTTCGTGCGGGCGCGCGTGTGAATGTCGCAGTTGAGAATGTGATCGGCGTAGGGCAGGATCGCCTTTGCCTGGTTCGCGAAGATGATCTCGCATTCCGCACCGCAGGAGCGGACGAGATCGCCGTAATATTCGACGTAGTCCACACCCGTGAACTCGTGCTTATTGACACCGAACAGCTCGCGATAGCGCGCCTCGGTCAGCACGTCGCTGTAAGGATTGACGCCGGCAGCATCAATCTTGTCGAGGCTGACGAGCTCGTTCCCCACCTCGTCGGAGGGGTAGCTGAGCATCAGCACGACCTTCTTCGCACCCTTGGCGATGCCGCGCAGGCAGATGGCAAAGCGGTTACGCGACAGGATCGGGAAGATCACGCCGACCGTTCCTCCACCCAGCTTCGCCTTAACGTCGGCCGCGATGTCGTCGACGCTTGCATAGTTACCCTGCGCTCTTGCCACAACCGACTCGGTCACGGCAATAACGTCACGGTCGCGAAGCGCAAAGCCCTCGCATTCGGCCGCTTCGATGACGCTGTTCGCTACGATTTCTCCCAAATTGTCCCCTTCACGAATGATGGGGCAACGAATTCCGCGGGATACCGTTCCCACTCTACGCTCTGTTTGTTTCATTGCTTTTTTATTTCCTTTCCAAGCAGGTGCACAAACACCTGCGAACAATCAATTTTACTTTTCAGCCAAAAGGGCGAAAAGATATGTTCTCAGCTTTTCTGCATCGCCGTCGAAGCAGTAGCCCTTCATGCCGCACGCCTCGGCACCCGCAATATTGTTCGGGTTGTCGTCGACGAACACGCTTTCCTCGGGACGAATGTCACACACGCGGAACAGATTCTCAAAGGTCTCGCGGTGGGGCTTGGCAAGCTTGTGGTCGGCCGACAGCACGAGCTGATCGAGCTCGGCAAGGATCGGAATCTCATGGCGATGCTTGCTGAAATAATCCGAAATGTCCGAAAGCAGGCAGGTCTTGACACCGAAGGTCGCCTTAATATCGCGAATCAAATCACGCATACCTTCCATTTCGGGAATGTTATAGATCCAATTGTAATAGATCGTCGCCACGACCTCGTGAAGTCGCTCGGGCACGCGCTTGCGGCTTTCGGCGATGACCTCCTCGTCGGTGATATCCTTCACGTCGAGGCGATTCCAATAGGCGCGGTCAAAGATGACCTCCTGCAAAAGTGCCGAATCGGCGGGGTCGGTGACGTAACGCTCAACCATGTATTTCGGGTCAAAGTGAATGAGCACTTGGCCGCAGTCAAAGACAACGTTTTTGATCATGTTTCGGGGGTCCTTTCTGTCCGGATCTTTTTTTAGCGATATTATTATATCACATGTACGCACAAAAGACAAGGAAAATCGAAAAATTTTGAAATTTTTTTTAAAAAAAGTGAAAGAAAAGCTCCCCGAGGCCCTTCGGCCTCGGGGAGCGGGGTTGTCAATGCGTCAAGAGGAGCATCGCGACGAAGAAGACCGCGATCACCCACGAGCCGGGCTTGATCTTCTTAACATCACCGCAGAATACGCTGATCACGATATAGGAGAGCAGGCCAAAGGCGATGCCGTAGGAGATGTTGTAGGTAAACGGCATGATCACGAGGGTCAAAAAGGCGGGGACGGAAACGCGGAAGTCGCTCCAATCGATGTTCTTGACCGACGCCATCATCAGAATGCCCACATAGATCAGCGCCGCAGCGGTCGCACAGCCTGGCACGAGCTGCGCCAGGGGACTCAAGAACATGGCGAGGAAAAAGAACGCACCGCAGAAAATTGAGGTCAGCCCCGTTCTTCCGCCAGCGGCTACGCCCGCGTTGATTTCGCTGAAGGTCGTCACGGTCGACGTGCCGCAGATCGCTCCCGTCGTAGTGGCGATCGCGTCGGAGAGCATGCCACGGTTCATGTTAATGGGCTCGCCGTGCTCGTCGAGCAGATCGGCGCGCTCGCACGCGGCGTACAGCGTGCCGAGGGTATCGAACATATCGACCATGCAGAACGCGAGCGCCGTCGTAAGAATGGTTAGAATAAGATTGGCGCTGCCATGCGACGCTACGTAAGCGGAGAAGTCAAAGCCGTCGGTAAATACGGTAAACAACGATTGCGTTCCAAACTCACGGAAGGCCGCAAAGGGGCTGATAAATTCAATGTGAAGCGCGTCATAAAAGCCATCGACGGTCAGGCCGAGCAGATAATACAGCGCCATACCGCCGAGAATGCCGATCAGCACCGCACCGCGCAGCTTCTTGTGCGACATGATCACGATGGCCAGCAGGGTGAAGATCGCGACCACCATAGGCATAATCTCGCCCCACGTCTTGGTCAGCAGGTTAAAGGAGGCAAGGTCGACGCAGGTCGAGCTGTCGGGCACAACGATACCGGCGTTTTGGAATCCAAGAAGGGCGATGAACAAACCAATACCCGCAGGAATCGCGTTGAGAACGGGCGCAGGGAGGGCCGCAAAGATCTTTTTGCGAAGTCCCGTCACCGTCAAAAGAATGAAGGCCAGTCCCTCGATGAGAACGAGCACCAACGCATTGGCATAGGACAGACCGAAGCCAATGCAAACGGTGTAAACGAAGAAGGCATTCAGCCCCATACCGCTGGCCTGCGCCAGAGGAAGGTTCGAGAGAAGTCCCGCGAGCACCGTTCCCACCACAGCCGAGATGGCCGTCGCGATATAGATCGCTCCGTAGGACACGCCCAGAGGATTGGAGCCGTCGCCAAAGGGATCGGCAAACATGTTGGCGTTCACCATCAAGATATACACCATCGCAAAAAACACAGTCATTCCCGCGACGAACTCGGTCTTGACCGTAGTTCCCCGCTCCTTCAGCTTAAAAAAACGCTCCATCGCCGTCTCCTTTTCAGCTTTTTGCAGTTTCCTTCTTGCGCGTATAACTGCAAAAAATACGACAAGTGGCTTGAAATCGGTAGCTCCAAGCCACAATTTGTCGGTTTTTGTTTGCTTTATTATAGCACACGGCTCAAAAGATTGCAAGAGATGCATGGAAATTATTTTTTAAGCAAAAAAATGCCCCGAAGGGCATTTCCTTTTTATCCGTTTGATTCGCGTTTGCATTCAATTTCAATTCCTATCACGCCATGAGCCTCTTGCTCTTCCTTGGAATAATATACGTCCATATCCTTTGGCGATGCGGTAGTTATGCTGTACTTGGTATATCCGCATTTCAAAAGAGGAAGATGGTGATACAGTTCTTCAAAAGAAGAAAACGTGTGCAGGGCAACGACAACGCAGTGTAAAGATAGATTGTCAGTTACAGAATTTATAAATTCAATTTCATCGCCAACATGAATCGCCTTGCGTTTCTCATCATAGAGACGCAATTCAATCGTTTTGATTCCACGCTTCATCAAATCGTATGGTTGACTATGCAATTTCATGGTATGCTTCATTTTGATTTTTCCTTCAAGGTGGTAACCGAAGAAACAAGCATACGGCGGAGTTCCATACACTTGGCTCGAAAAGCACTGAAATCAGATTCAGTAATAGAGTTGGTTTCATAAAGCAACTCTATCCAATACTCGCTTTCATTACATTCTTTAAGAGCGATTTCAAATTTGGAGATAAAATCCTTTGTGCCTTGTGCATATTGCGCTTCGTAAATATTTGCACCAACAGATGTGCCGCAACGCAGAAGTTGGTTAATGAAAGCACCTTCAACACCGTTTTGCTTCATTTTTCTGCAAAGAAAAACGATATCCTTGGCGAATTCTTTGGATTTTATTCTTAATATGCTGTCTGACATATTGCTCTCCTGAATGAGACTTTTAGTTTAGCGTTATGAGTTTAGAGTTATAAGTTTGGCTACGCCAAACGTTATGAGCTTGCTTCGCAAGCGTTATGATATGATCGCCTTGTTACTTTCAACTGCACCGAAGGTGCATCATAACTACGCGAAGCGTATCTAAACTGATAACTCGCCGAAGGCGATCATAACTGATAGAATGGGAATAAGCCAAAGGCTTATTCCCATTCTATCGTTCCCGTAGGCTTCGGCGTTAGGTCGTAGAGGACGCGGTTGATGCCCTCGACCTCGGCGGTGATGCGGTCGGTGATCTTATGCAGCACGGCGTAGGGAATCTCCTCGATCGTCGCGCTCATGGCGTCCTTTGTATTGACGGCGCGGATGATCG
>CAYULZ010000129.1:0-4439 GCA_964445865.1 uncultured Lachnospiraceae bacterium
AATCCCACGTTTATTCTGCGTGCCTTCCAGAGAGGTGCGGATGGCGTGATCATTTGCGGCTGTCACCCCGGTGACTGCCACTATACATCGGGCAACTACTATACCCGTCGTCGCATGGCGCTTCTGTTCTCCATGCTCGATTACCTCGGCATTGAACGCGAGCGTACTCGCG
This sequence comes from uncultured Lachnospiraceae bacterium, assembly GCA_964445865.1. Taxonomy (GTDB): domain Bacteria; phylum Bacillota; class Clostridia; order Oscillospirales; family CAG-272; genus HGM12713. The sequence goes on from CAYULZ010000129.1 coordinate 173, forward strand.
TCGAGTGGGTCTCTGCGGCCGAGGGTGCCAAGTTTGCCGCAACCATGAACGATTTCGTGGCAACGGTTGCCGCTTTGGGCGAAAACAAGAGATTGGAGGATTTACGATGCAAAAAATAATGCGTGAAATTCTCATAGAAAAAGCGACCGATCTGCTCGCTGACGGCACGGTTGACCGTGTGCTCGGCTGGAAGCGCGGCGAATTCGATTACGACGTAACGCCCGCTCTGTTTGCTTCGGCCGAGGAGCTTGCAAGCGATTTCGTCTGGAACGATTTCTGCGGCGCGAACTTCTCCAAGTACTTAATCCGCGAAACAGGTAAGGGTGAGGGCAAGGTTCTCGTTTTCCTTAAGCCTTGTGATACGTATAGCTTCAATCAGCTCCTGACCGAGCATCGCTTTGACCGTAACAAGGTTTATGCCGTCGGCGTGCCCTGCAACGGTATGCTTGACGCGACGGCTATCAAAAAGAGCGCCGAGGGCATTGCCGCCATTCGTGAGGAGGGCGACACGGTTCTCGTCGAGACGCTGTACGACGGTACGTTGACGCTCGCTCGCGAGGACGTGTTGGCCGAGCGTTGCAAGAATTGTAAATCCAAAAAGCACGTCGCCTATGACGAGCTGCTTGGTGAGAGCGGTGAGGTGCTTACCTCGGCTCGCTTTGACGAGGTCGAGGCCATCGAGCGCATGACGCCCGACGAGCGCTTTGCGTTCTGGCAGAACGAGCTCTCGCGTTGCATTCGTTGTAACGCTTGCCGCGACGTCTGTCCCGCCTGTACTTGTGAAAAGTGCGTGTTCGACAACCCGAAGTCGGGTCTTGAGAACAAGGCAGCCGCCAACGAGTTTGAAGAAAAGATGTTCCACATTATTCGCGCCTTTCACGTGGTCGGTCGTTGCACCGACTGCGGCGAGTGCTCGCGCGTCTGCCCGCAGGGCATTCCGTTGCACCTGCTCAACCGTAAGTTTATTAAGGATATTGATACGTTTTACGGCGAGTATCAGGCGGGTGCTGAGGTCGGAAGCCGCGCACCGATCGTCGATTATACCGAAGGCGACCTTGAAGCCTCTGAGGCAGTAAAGAGAGGAGAATGATATGCGTAAAATTTCGTTGAATCATCTCGATCGCCTCTTTGCGGCCATCGCCGCTGAGCGCACGCTCTATCTGCCCGTCGATACCGAAAAGGGCGCAACATATGAAAAATGGGAAGAGGGAAAGACGCTTTCGAATGCGCTCAATACCGTCCGCAGCCCGAAGGACTTTTTCTTCCCCCAGACCGAAAATCTCGTGGACTTTAAGATGGAGGGTAAGACCATCGAGGTCATTGACACGAGAAGCGAATGCGAGGATTTCGTCGTGTTTGGCGTGCGCGCCTGCGACGTGAAGAGCTTTGAGATCCTCGACCGCGTGTTCCTTTCGGAGCCCGTGGATACCTATTACAAGAACCGCCGTGATCACGGCGTAATCGTCTCGATGGCTTGCACGCGTCCAAGCGAGACCTGCTTCTGCACGACCTTTGGCATCGACGCGGCTGCCCCGGAGGGCGACGTGGTCTGCCATAAGACGGCCGACACGCTCTATCTTGACGCCAAGACCGAAAAGGGAAGCGCATGGCTCGCAACCCTCGAGGCTTTGACCGAGGAGAGCGACACCGTCGCCGTGGAGGCGCAAAAGGCCGAAACGCGCGAGCGTATGGCAAAGTTGCCCCTTGCGGGTCTGTCTGCCGATGCTTTTGGCGCAGGCAAAACGATGCAGTATTTCGACGCCCCCGAGTGGAAGGCACTCTCCGAGTCCTGCCTCGGCTGCGGCACTTGCACCTTCGTCTGCCCGACCTGCCAGTGCTACGACATCAAGGATTTCGACACGGGCAACGGAATCAAGCGCTTCCGTTGCTGGGATTCCTGCATGTATTCCGATTTCACGAAAATGGCACACGGCAACCCGAGACTGACACAGGCCGAACGGTTCCGTCAGCGCTTTATGCACAAGCTCGTCTACTATCCGAGCAACAATGACGGTCTGTTCTCTTGTGTGGGCTGCGGCCGTTGCCTTGCCAAGTGCCCGATCAATATGAACATCGTCAAGGTTATGAAAGCGTTAGGAGGAAAGGACAATGGTTGATAGGAAGGAATCCCTCATTCCCACCGTCGGCGTGGTGACCGATATCCGTATCGATACGCCCGACGTCAAGACCTTTCGCGTCGTAACGCCCGACGGTAAGAAAGCGTTCCGGCATAAGCCAGGTCAGTGCGCCATGCTCTCGATTCCCGGCGTTGGTGAGGCGATGTTTTCGATCACCTCCTCGCCCACGAACGAGGAATACATGGAGTTTTCCATTAAAAAGTGCGGCTGTGTGACCGAGTGGCTTCACGCCATGGAGGTTGGCCAGCAGATCACCATTCGCGGCCCGTACGGAAATGCCTTTCCCGTGGATACGGCGTTTGTCGGTCACGATATGCTCTTTATTGCGGGCGGTATCGGACTTGCGCCCCTGCGTTCGGTCATCAATTACTGCCGTCACTATCGCGACCGCTACGGTAAGATCGACATCGTATACGGCTCGCGCAGTATGCAGGATCTCGTCGATTATCGCGAGATCGTCGAGGAGTGGTCGCAAGATGCGGGTGTCAACGTCTATCTGACGATCGACCGCGAGCAACCCGAGTGGGACGGCCACGTCGGATTTGTGCCGAGCTACGTCAAGGAGCTTGGCTTCTCGACCGATAAGATCGCCGTTCTCTGTGGCCCCCCTATCATGATCAAGTTTACCTTGGCGGGTCTGCAGGAGATCGGCTTTGATAAGACGCAGGTCTATACCACGATGGAGCTCCGCATGAAGTGCGGCATCGGAAAGTGCGGTCGCTGTAATATCGGCGAAAAGTACGTTTGTAAGGACGGCCCCGTATTCCGTTGCGACGAGATCGACGAGCTGCCCGACGAATATTAAGAAAGGGTAAGGATAATCAATATGGAAAACATGGTAAATATTTATCTTTACGGAAAAAAATACGAGGTACCCGCAAGCCTGACCATCATGAACGCCATGGAGTATGCAGGCTATCAGCTGGTACGCGGTGTCGGTTGCCGTTGCGGCTTTTGCGGTGCCTGTGCAACCATTTACCGCATCAAGGGCGAGCGTGAGCTCAAGACCTGCCTTGCTTGTCAGACGAAGGTGGAGAACAATATGTACATCGCGACGTTGCCCTTCTTCCCGCTTGTGAAGCAGCCGTACGACATCGAGAAGGTTAAGCCGACTGAGCAGATCATGATGCAGCTCTATCCCGAGATCTATGCGTGCGTCGGCTGTAATGCCTGCACGAAGGCGTGTACGCAGGAGCTTAACGTTATGCAGTATATCGCTTACGCACAGAGAGGTGAGTATGAAAAGTGTGCCGAGGAGTCCTTTGACTGCGTCATGTGTGGCGTTTGCTCGTCCCGCTGCCCCGCAGGAATCACCCACGGACAGGTCGGCCTGCTTGCACGCCGTTTGACGGGTAAGTATCTTGCTCCCGAGACCGAGCATCTTCTTGCACGCGTTGCAGAGATCGAAGCGGGCGACTGCGAGGCCGCACTTCAGGATATCATGAAGAAGACGGCCGAGGAGCTCAAGGACATGTACAACAACCGCGATTTCGAGAAATAAGGAGGTGCCGAAATGTATACACAGGAAATGTTAGAATCCATCAAAAAGGTGGAAGCGACCCGTGAAGAGCGCCTCGCACAGGTTTTGGCCGGAAACCATCCCCGCCGTATGACGGCCGAGGAAAAGGAGCAGGTTCTTCTCGAAAACCACCCCGACCATATTCAGTCCGAGTTCGCCGAGCTTGTCATTGGTCCGAATAAGGGCGAGAAGGTGCCGCTCGAGCTTGCCGAAACTCTTCAGGCAAATCCGCGCGTCAAGCCCTCGGACATTGATCTTTCGAAGATCGATTACGACGTCGACGTGCTCGTGATCGGTGGCGGCGGTGCAGGCTCTGCCGCGGCCATTATGGCGCATGAAAACGGCGCAAACGTTATGATCGTGACCAAGCTCCGCCACGGAGATGCCAACACCATGATGGCGGAGGGCGGCATTCAGGCGGCCGATAAGCCGAACGACAGCCCCGCCCAGCACTATCTGGACGTTATGGGCGGCGGTCACTTCAAGAATGTTCCCGAGCTCGTTTACAAGCTCGTCAACGATGCTCCCATCTGCATCAAGTGGCTCAACGATCTGGGCGTGATGTTCGATAAAGAACCCGACGGCACGATGGTTACCACCCACGGCGGCG
>CAYULZ010000130.1:0-3341 GCA_964445865.1 uncultured Lachnospiraceae bacterium
GCTACGTCGGTGAAGACGTCGAAAACATCCTTCTGAAGCTCATTCAGGCAGCGGACTTCGATATCTCTCTTGCTGAAAAAGGCATCATTTATATTGACGAGATCGACAAGATCTCAAGAAGAAGCGAAAACCGTTCGATCACACGCGACGTGTCCGGCGAAGGCGTTCAGCAGGCACTTTTGAAGATCCTTGAGGGCACGGTTGCCAACGTCCCTCCGCAGGGCGGCAGAAAGCACCCGGGGCAGGACTTCATTCAGATCAATACGAAGGATATCCTCTTTATCTGCGGCGGCGCGTTTGACGGTATCGGCGGCATCGTGGAAAAGCGGCGCGGCGGCAACACGATCGGCTATGCAAGCGATCCTCTTTCCCAAAAGGACGTTGAAAAAAGCAGCGCACTCATTGCCGACGTAAATCCGCACGACATCGTTAAATACGGCTTGATTCCCGAGCTGGTCGGCAGACTCCCTGTCATCGTAGGCCTTGATAATCTCACCGCCGATATGCTCAAGCGCATTCTCACCGAGCCAAAAAACGCTCTCGTAAAGCAGTATCAGGCACTTCTCGGCATGGACGAGGTCGAGTTGCTCTTTGAAGACGAGGCAATTGAAGCCATTGCCAAGCTCGCTATTGAGCGTCACACCGGCGCACGCGGGCTTCGTGCCATTCTTGAGGACGTCATGATGGATATCATGTACGATATTCCCTCGCGCGATGACGTGGCAAGCGTCACGATCACCAAGGAGGCAGTTCTCAAAACCGCACCGCCTCTTCTGACATTAAAATAAAAAAGCTTGCGCTTTATAACGCATTGACAGCCTCACCAGAAATAGACCGCCCACGGGAAAACCCGTGGGCGGTCTATTTTTACTCCCTGATCAGCCCAGATCGATCGGTGGGCGTTCGCCGCCGCCTTCAAGCGTATCATAGATACGCGCGATAAGTTCCCACGTGGTCACGTCGACCACTCCCGTGACGGGAATACCGCCACCCGTCTGTATGGCAAAAACGGCAGACTGCGTCCCCTCTCCGAAAATGCCGTCCTCCGCAACTGTCGGCACGGCAGGATAGGTCTCGGCAATACGGTTGATATAGCTCTGCAGATAGCGTACATCCTCACCCTCAGCCCCAAGTCGAAGCGGCACACCGGGAAAAGGACGTGCCACGTTTGAAAAAATGTTACCGGGAACGGTTGCCACATCGGCAACGAAAACTTCGTAAAGCCGATTCCAGGTCACAAGATCGATCTCTCCCGTCTCGGGCAGTCCCCACTGACGCTGAAAAGCGCGCACCGCCTCAGCCGTCGACTCACCGTAGATGCCGTCAAGCGGCGGTCGTGGGATCACATCGGTAAAGGCTGAGATCGTTTGCAGAAAGTACTGCGCCGTCTCCACGAAATCGCCCGTCGACCCGACCGTGAGCGTATCGGGCAGGGGCTGAATGACGTCGGCATAGGTCACCCCCTCCGACACAAGCTCGTTCAGACGCTTGACCGCGTTTGCCGCATAAATGAGTCTGTACCAGGTCGCGCGCCCCACAACGCCGTCCTGTGTCAGATTGAATATGCGCTGAAAGGCGCGCACTGCCGCCTCGGTGCGCGAATCAAACACACCGTCGGGAGGATCTATGCGCGGTATGGAGGGGTAATTTTTGGCAATGCGATTCAGGCGAAGCTGTACCTGTCGCACGTCGTCACCGATGCTTCCGAGAGAAAGAGGCACAGGTGGGACACTCTCGGTGATCGCTTCTATCGGTGCATTCTCCACAATGTCGATATCGTTGCCGTAATACCGCGTCAGAATATCAAAAGACCCCAGGCCCTCGTTGGCAAGGCTGACCGAGCCCCATTGGGAAAGCCCCTCGCAGGTCGTCACGTCACCGTCGCAGTAAGAAGCAAAGAGGGGTTCAATATTTCCCTGCCGCACAATATAGCTGTTGAATATCTCATCCACGATATCCGAGATATTCTCGAATATGTCGCGGTCGCGCACGAATGACTGATCGAGTGCGATTGAATTGGTAATATCAAAATCGTATCCGCGCGAACGGTAAAATTCGGTGTAGATGCGGTTGAGCGCAAAAGAGATCTGCGCGTAGATATTGGCACGAAGAGCTGCCTCGGGCCATGTCGGATAGATCTCACTTGAGGCTACGTTCTTGATATAATCGGGAAAGGAGAGCGTCACGTTCTCAGCAGCGGCATCCGGTGCGCCGAGATGCACTGTCACCGTTTCAGGAACAAAGGGGAGTAATGCATCATTGTTCATAGACTGTTTGCCCCGCTTTCATTCACAACCGAATCAAAATAGGGCAGGATCGGCAGGCTCGATGGAATTGCTTGCAGATTCGTCTCCTGCACGGTCACGACGTTGGGAAAAACGGGTACGTTCAGGTAGCTTGCACCGTAGAAGCCCTCCTTCTCCACGAAGATCGATACCTCTGCAAAGGGGCGGGGCATATTCGGTGAGAGCGAATTGGCAAGCGGCGGCGTCACGACCTCGATCTCCCGCGTATATCCGTCACGATCTGTCACCCCTTCAAAGATCAATGTATTGTCGCCGTCATAGACACGCACGTCGGCAAACGGCAGTAGCAACACGCCGTCAGCTGTTCGCGCACTGACAAGCAAAAAGCCTATACTGCTTTCGGGCATATACGTATCATCCTTTCATATGTAGTTGATAACAGTATATGACGAAAACGTAACAGCGGTGCGATCGGCAAAAAACTTAATATCCATCGACACTGAATAAACCGAAATACACCCCACAGCTATACAGGAACCTGTCGGGATATCATCTCTTGTTTATATACACGCATCGAAAAAAAGGCAAAAGATCAATAGAGCAATACGAAAGCCGTTGATTCAGGAACACGTTTGTTATATAGTAGTATTATGATCTGACGCGCAAGGGCAGGCACAAAAATTAGTGCGAAAAGCCTTGTTTGTTCGCTCTGTATGGCAAGGATAGTGAAACGGGCGAAATAGTTTTCGCCTTCGTGAAAAATAGCTATAAAACAGCGAATCGCACCATAATGAACACCGTTTGCTGCTGAGTGCAGAGGTTTGCGACTGCGTGGATAATCCCACTAAACCACAAAGTCGATAGATTGTTTTTTTGACGCAGAGTGTGACTGACACCGCAAAAACAGCCAATTCGTCCCCAATTCACAAAAAAGTAACACTTTAATGCGATGAATTTCGGTAAACCTATTGAAAAATGCCACATCTTCGTGTTATAATGTGTGTACACACTTTATGGATGGAGGTACGGCAGATGAAAAGGTTATTGTCTTGTGCGTTCAATATGGATAGCGGGTGCGTGGAGCTGAAGTTTAAC
>CAYULZ010000130.1:3351-4239 GCA_964445865.1 uncultured Lachnospiraceae bacterium
TGCCATTAACTGCACCGCTGTGGAAAACGAAGTCGCTGACAATATGTATCAGCGATCAGAGCTTGATTATCTTATCTACAATGACCCGCTGGCGTATGCCGACCTCGTTTTGAATGGCGATCCGGAGGCATATCTCAAATCTGTCACCGAGTACAAGCCTTTTGATTTTTGATTTGATATGTGGGAGCGAACATTGGAAAAGACCGTAGAATTTGAAGTAATTGAAACAATATTGCAACTGTATGACATTCATGAGCAGGTCGTAGATCAAAGGATATACATTCATGTGATTGAAGATAATGGGTGGATGAAACTGATTTTTCGTGTCACCTTGGCAAATGGCAGATTGCTGATAATAAAAATCTTGCATGAAGATGATGACATAAAAGCAGAAATGCAGAAGGTAGAGAAGCAGAGTTGTTTCTCCGAAATGATGCGCTGCCATGGAATTAAGACCCCTGCTCGATATATGACCGATGGCAAATACGTTGCGCCATTTACATATCATGATTTGCCCTGTATGGTAACTGTCGAAGATTGGTGCGGTGAGGAAATCACCGAGATTACCACAGGCATTGCATATCAGATTGGTGAGCTAATGGCTCGTATGCACACAATCTCACTTTCAAACAAGTATGAAATTGGGCACAGAACTCTATTCTCCGCAGCCTATTGGAATGATGTAGATGCTTTTTCGGATTTTTGTGAAATTACAAAGGATGAAAAACTTGAACAAGCGATAGTCAAACAAATAATTACACTCCACGATGAAAAATTGGAGCATTTACGTGCTGTTTGGGGAACACTCCCCAAAGCAGCAGTTCAAGGTGATATTTCTATCAATAACCTTGTCCAAGCTGAGGGTGGGTTAGTTGTCTTTGATTATAA
>CAYULZ010000131.1:0-4196 GCA_964445865.1 uncultured Lachnospiraceae bacterium
ATCGGCCATCTTGTGATACTTGGTCGGCTCAACAGCCTTGACGGGAATAAACTCACCGTCGATACCCGGAAAGAGCCAACGGCAGCCGCTGATCGTCAGATAACGGTAAACGGCGAGCAGAACGCTTCGGGGATTGCTTCCCGCGATGATACCGCCCTTCTCGTCGGTATCCACGTGCAGAATATCGTCCAGCTCGACATCAAGCGCCTCCGAGGTGTCAAGGCCGAAATCCGCCATCAGACCAAGACGGAAGCCGTCCTTGGCATCGGGCGCGTAGGCAATGTCAATTTCACCACAACGAGGCATCATCATACGCAGGTATTTTTTGAGCTCCTCGGCCGCAAAGTCTACCACGTGATTCGACGTAATTTTGTTAATGGTATACATCTTTCTTCTCCTTTTATTTTTTTATTTTCCCTGTTTTTATTTTTGCAGCTGATCGAGAAGTGCCTCACAGCCCTCATAAATATCGCGATAGGTCTCGTCGAAATGCCCGCAATACCACGGATCGGCCACATCCCCCCTGCGCGCGGTATAATCCATCAGCTTATGCACCTTGCCCTCAGCGTCACCGCCGAGAATGCGAAGCAGATTACGCACGTTGTTGCTGTCCATGCAAACAAAAAGATCGTAACGGCCATAATCCTCACGCGTCACCTGCACGGCACACTTTCCCTCGCACGAAAGGCCGTGACGGGCAAGCTCCTCACGGGTGGGCGGATACACGGGATTCCCCACACCGTTCCATATCTCCTCGGTGCTGGTGGCCGAGGAAGCCACAAAAAATTCCTTTTCAAGTCCTCGCCGCACGAGCATATCCCGAAGAATAAACTCGGCCATCGGACTGCGGCAGATATTGCCGTGACAAACAAACATAATCCTTTTCACAGTACACCTCACTTGGAAAAACGGCGCTCGCGTCCGTCTGCAGTCGGCTTGAAATACTGATACAAGCGACACGGGATCATGCCGTTATAGAGCTTGCGGATCTTATCGGCACGCCGTCCGTAGAGCCGCTCGAGCTCCTCCGACGAGGTCAGAATATAGATCTGCCAAGGTGCGAGAGCGGAAAATGTCTTGCCCATACCGATATACAGTCTGCGCACCTCCTCGGGCGACATCAAGCGTTCTCCATAGGGGGGATTGCAAACGACCGTTCCGCGGCAGTTCTCTTTCTTGATATCCAAAGCGTTTTTGACGAAGAATTTAATTTGCTTATCGACACCTGCGCGCTTTGCGTTTTCTTTGGCGATTTCCAACACCTTCGGATCGATGTCCGAGGCATAGCAACGAAACGCCGAATCCTCGCGAATCTCGCTTGCAGCGCGCTCGCGCTCCTCCGTCCATATCGCCGCATCCAATTGCAAAAAATCCTCGGCCGCAAAGGTACGGGAAATTCCCGGGGCGCGGTTTGTCATCTGCATCGCGGCCTCGATGGCGATCGTTCCCGAACCGCAGAAGGGATCCCAAAAAAGCACATCCTCACGCGGTCTTGCAATTTTGGCAACGGCCGCTGCCAACGTCTCGCGCAGAGGCGCCTCGCCCGATGCGGGACGGTAGCCGCGCTTGTGCAGAGGTATCCCCGACGTATCGATCATCAGCGTCACGCGATCCTTAAAGAGGAAAAATTCGATCTGATACTTGACACATTCCTCGTCAAACCAAGAAACACCGTATACCGAGGACAAGCGGTCTACAACCGCTTTTTTGATGATGCTCTGGCAATCGGGAACCGAAAACAGCACCGAACGAATGGCATGCCCCTTAACAGGAAACGCATCGTCCGCACCGATCCAATCCTCCCACGGAAGGGCGCGTGTGCCCTCGTAAAGATCCTCAAAGCTCATCGCCTCAAAGCTTCCAAGTGAAAGATAGACCCGCTCGGCAAAGCGCAGACGGATATTGGCGGCAGCGAGCTGATGCTCGTCTCCCTCAAAGGTAATACGGCCGTCCATCGTTTCGATGCGGCGACAGCCAAGCGCATCGATCTCCTCGCCGAGCAGCTTTTCCAGCCCGAACAAGCAGGTCGCAACCATTTGTAGCTTCATTTTAACGTCCTCATATTCTAGGACGCTCTGTGCGTCCCTCATTTCTGAATCATCTTAATCATTATAATAGAAAAACCTTGCCGTGTCAAGGCTGTTTTCGCGCCTTTTCCCTTGACAGATGCGTTTTTTTTTGATATACTTTTATTAAGTATGTACTTTTTTGCACGGAGGTGGGAGATTTGAAGGCGGCCATGACCGAAATCGTCGGCAACGACAGCTTGAAATCACGACTTTGTCGGGATATTCTCGACCATGTACTCCCCCATGCGCTGATCCTCGAGGGTCCGCGCGGTACGGGCAAGCACACGATCGCCACGATGTGTGCCGCCGCGCTTGCCTGCACGGAGCACCGCAACGAGCGTGCGCCCATTCCCTGTCTTAGCTGCCACGACTGCAAAAAGATCCTTGAGAAAAAGTCGCCCGACGTGATCGTGATCGGCACGGAGGGTAAGGCTACCATCGGCGTGGAAACGATCCGCTTTCTGAAGGAGGACGTGCATACCGTACCAAACGATCTCGATCATAAAATCTACGTCATTGAGGACGCCGACCGCATGACGGTGCAGGCGCAAAATGCGCTTCTGTTGACCCTTGAGGAGCCCCCCGCCTACGTACAGTTCTTTCTGCTGTGCGAAAATGCAGGGCTTTTGCTGGAGACGATTCGCAGTCGCGCGCCGATCTTACGAACCGAGCCGCTCTCCGAGGAGGAGATCGACCGCTATCTCGTCGCTCACGACAAGCGTGCGGCACAAATGAAGCTTGCCGCACCGAAGGACTATGCCGAGCTTTTGAAAGCCTCGGGCGCAGGGATCGGCCAAGCCTTGGACTATCTCGTCCCCTCTGCCTTCGCCCCCGTTCTCGAAAAGCGCGCCTTTGCCGCGGAGGTGGTTCGTTCCGCCATTTATCACCGCGATATGCTTCCTCTCTTGGCTCGCTTCTCCACGAAGCGCGATGCGGAGCGTGAGCAACTCGCATGCGTTCTCGATGCCCTGCGCGATCTGATCCTTCTCAAAAAGAGCGAGACGGTCACGCTGGCCTTCTTCGTGGATCGCAACGACGCCATTGATCTTTGCGACCGCGTTTCGCTGCCGTTTCTCTACCGCTTTTACGAGTCCGTACAGAAGGCGCTCGACGACAATGCGAGAAACGCCAACGTCCGACTCTCGCTGATGCGCATGCTTTCCGATGCGCACTTGATTTGATTTTTTACGAAAGGATATCATAGATGGAAAACGAAAACAAGCCCGTAAAGAACACTACGGAAAACAAAGAAAATAAAAACAACCGCCGCGGACACCACGGCAAGCACAACAGAGGCCGAGGATATTTTATCACCCCTGCCCAAAACGCTGAGCAAAAGGAAACGAAGGAAAACCGTCCGCAGGAAAAATCGCGTGAGGAAAAGAAGCCGCCAAGCCCCCCTTCTCCCGTACAAAACGCCGAGGGCGGCGAGCGCAAGTCCGGCGGACGCAACCGCAACAGACGACGCCGCGGACACGGCGGTAACCGCTCGCAAAAGCCCGTTGAGCAAGTAGCGGTAGCCGAGCGCACGTCAAGCATGCCGAACGACGCATCGGAAAAGAAGCCGCAAGCGACCGCGAACGACACGGCTAACCATCAACGACACAGCCGTCATTCGCGCCATCAAACGCCCAACTATGCAGGTCTCCAGCTTCGTGAGACACTAGACGAGCCGTTCGAGCCGCTTGTTGAGGAGACGGTAGAAGAAGAAACGGTTGATATCGCCTCCATCTCGCCCGACGTACTCGAAACGCCTCGCTCGATGCCCATGGTAGACGATACGATTCCCCGCATCGAGGTCGTTGGCATTCGCTTCAAGCCCTCGGGAAAGGTTTATTATTTCGATCCTACGCGAAAGAAATACACGCGCGGCAATTACGCCATCGTAGAGACGGCACGCGGTCTGGAATTCGGTGAGATCGCCTTGGCGAACACCATGGTCAAGGAGACCGATGTCGTTCCCCCGCTTCGCCCCATCGTCCGTGAGGCCACCAAAAACGATCATGCCCGTCATGAAGAAAATCATAAAAAGGAAACCGAAGCCTTTAAGATCTGCACACAAAAGATCGCCGAGCACAAGCTCGATATGAAGCTGATCGACGCGCAGTACACCTTTGATAACTCCAA
>CAYULZ010000132.1:0-4192 GCA_964445865.1 uncultured Lachnospiraceae bacterium
GTGCCCATCGAAATTCACTGGAATTTCTGAAAAATCGGCAACTTCAAAAGTGCCGTAACCCCTTGTAAAATAAGGATTTTTCGCACTTTTGCAAGACTCAATTTTGTTGCGAATACGTGATAGTAACAGAGCAAAAGGCGCGCACGACGTACGACAACATTCTGCGTCTGTGTGATGACCCCGACGTCCGCGAGCCGATCAAATTCCTGCGCCAGCGCGAGCTCGTGCACTATCAGCGCTTCGGCGACGCCATTCGCATTGCACAGGATAATCTCGATTCCAAGAACTTTTACGCGATCAACCCGTCCTTCGACAAAGCGCGTAACTCCACGCCGAACTGTCAAGGCAAATAAGCTTTTCGGCAAGAAACAGCAATACAAGCGTTCCGCTCGCCATTTTTCATCAAAGAATAAGCCGTCCAGACCTGATATGCAACTCCAAAAGTGTCTAACTTTTGGGGTGCATATCAAACCATGGACGGCTTATTCTTTGTTCGATTACTTTCTTTTCACGACAGCATCCATACTTTTAACAATGCATTCCTCAGGAAAAACACCGCGCAACGCATTCAGCGGATACACCGCCGTATTCTTCCCCACCACGGTTCCCGGGTTGAGCACGCATCCGCATCCGATATCCGCATAATCAGCAAGGATAGCTCCGATTTTGCGAAGCCCTGTCTCATAGTCTGTATCTCCGTGAATCACAACCGCTTTTCCATCACTTTTAAGATTGGAACATATTGCCCCCGCCCCCATGTGCGTGTAATTTCCAAGCACAGAATCGCCTACATAATTGTAGTGCGGCACTTGAGCATGGTTAAGAAGCACACAATTCTTAAGCTCGCAGGAATTTCCTATCACACAATTCTCACCGGTAATCACATTCCCGCGCAAGAATGCTCCTACTCTGATTTCTGTTCCATGACCGATGATAGCAGGGGGGACAATCGTAGCGGACGTATGTATACGAGTACCTCTTCCCACCCATACTCCCTCGGATACCTCCGTAAAGCCGACAAGTCTGCCTGCCATGAGCATCTTTATATGTGTCTGTATTTTGGGGACAATTTCCCACGGATATTCCGTGCTTTGAAATAGCTCGATCAGGTAGGGGGTATCACATACAAAAAGCTCCTCGTTTTTTACTTTTTTAATCAACGCCATGTCCCCTCTCTATGATAACCTTTGCCAATCTTTGAACGTATTCCTGGCACTTCTCCTCGGTCTCTGCCTCCACCATAATCCGTATTACGGGCTCGGTTCCGCTCTGCCGCAGAAGCGCTCTCCCTTTTTTTACGATTTCCCCTTGAACGTCATGGAGCGTTGCCATCACCTTATCATCTGCCACAACCGCCGATTTATCCTTTACTTTAAGGCTTTTCACGAATTGAGGATACATCCTAAGATTCTCACACAGTTTAGCGAGGGAGGTTTTTGTATCACAGATCTCCTCAGCAAGCATAATCGCTGTAAGCAAGCCATCTCCGGTTGTGGCATATTTTTTAAGAACAATATGTCCGGATTGCTCTCCGCCGAGGCTAAAATCATTTTTTTGCATACACTCATATACAAACCGATCACCCACGGGTGTCTGCTCGCATTTCATTCCCATCCGTTCGAGTGATTCAAAGAATCCGCTATTTGACATTACCGTAGCCACCACGGTATTCCCGTTGAGCATCCCACGCGCTTGAAGGCGTCGCGCGAGAATATACATAATTCCGTCGCCATCCACGATCTTCCCGTTTTCATCTATGGCGATACATCGGTCTGCATCACCGTCAAAGGCAAAGCCAACATCCAAATGCTGCTCCTTGACCAGCTTACAAAGCCTTTCAGTATGTGTCGATCCACAGTCGGCATTGACATTCAGCCCGTCCGGCTCTGCACCGATCACTACCGTCTGTGCCCCCAAAGCGCCGAAGACCGCATTGGCTATCATCCAGGATGCGCCGTTTGCACAATCGATGCCGATACGAAGATTTTTGTAAGAATGCGATGCCAAGGATATCAAATACGCCACATATCGGTTTCGTCCCGCAACGTAATCAACGATACATCCTATACGCTCCTTCTGGGCCAAGGGGAGATCGTCGCCAACCATGCCAAGCGCCGCCATATCTCCGTCGATATAATTTTCGATAAGAGCCGTAGTACGGTCATCAAGCTTCTCTCCAAATCGATTGATAATCTTGATTCCATTATCGTAAAAAGGATTATGCGAGGCAGTTATCATCACGCCACAGTCGAATCCGTCCTGCCGCGTAACGTAGGATACACTGGGGGTAGTGGTAACGTGAAGCATATAAGCATCCGCGCCGGAGGCAGTAATTCCGGCTACAATCGAATACTCCAGCATATAGCTCGAGCGTCTGGTATCCTTTCCTATCACAATTCGGGGACGGTATCCCGTTTTTTTATTCCCCGACAGCGCAGAGGAATAGTACCATCCAAGAAATCTACCCACCCGATACGCCTGCATAGATGTAAGATTGACATTGGCTTCTCCTCGAAAGCCATCCGTACCAAAGTACTTATTTTTCTTTGGCTTTTCCGTATTTATGGATATCTTATCCACAAGCAACTGATCGGCAGATAGGTGAAAAAGCTCGCAAAGCATAAGAATCCTATCTGTTTGAGGGAGTGCCTGATTCATTTCCCATTTCGAAACCGATTGCCTTGATACCATTAGCTTTTCAGCCAACTCCTCCTGTGTCATATTCAATGCCGTACGAAGTTGTGTGATCTTTTCGCCCAGTGTCATCTGATTCTCCTTATCTAAAAGTTTTGTTACATAATTGTACGCTTATGTATGTCGTTTATATGATACCAAATATATCCTCCCTTCGTCAACCAACTTCGCATGGAAATTGTCGCAACCTGAGGTTGCGATTCCGCGTTTCTTCTGTCAAAAAATTTACGTTAACATTTTTTCATCAAGGGGTGCCCCTTGATGAACCCATTCGGACAGCGGTTGTTGTTTTTTATGGCTTGCGCCGATTTTGCCCTCCCCTTGCTTTTTTTGCAAAAAGCTTTGACTTTTCCCTCTTGGCATGATACAATAGAAACAGAAATCAAACCGTTACGGAGGGATTCTCCATGCTTCAAAGAAAATTTCTCGTTCTGTGGGACGAGGATCGCACAGCCCAGCTACTCGGCTATCCCCTTGCGCTCTCCCCGCTCGAGTTCGACCTGCTTTACGCCATCGCCTCGTCGACCTTTATTGATGCGCCGACGCTTGTCGAGCGCCTGCATCACGCGCTCGCGATCACTACCGTGCCCGTGCACGTTTACGCCATCAACCAAAAAGCCTTTGCAATCAGCGGCCGCAAGCTCATTGCCTCGGCTGCGGGCGGTTATGCGATCTACTTACAGATGTAACGGGAGGCAGAAATGAACGCGCAACAAATTTTAGATCAAACGCTCGCCTCACTCTCGACGGACGAGCGCCCTACCCTACTCCTACACGCCTGCTGTGCGCCCTGCTCGAGCTATGTGCTCGAGTATCTGGCAAAGTATTTTCGCATTACGCTTTTCTTTTACAACCCCAACATTGCACCTGAGGAGGAATACCGATTCCGTCTGGAGGAGCTACGCCGTCTCGTACGCGAAATGGGGCTTGCTGACGACGTTTCGGTTTTGGAGGGCAGCTATGCCCCCGAGCGCTTTCTTGCGCTTGCCAAGGGCTTAGAAACGCTCCCTGAGGGCGGTTCGCGCTGTTCTTTATGCTATCGTCTCCGCCTTTCCGAGGCGGCGCGTGTGGCGGCCGAGGGCGGTTTTGATTATTTCTGCACAACGCTTTCGATCAGCCCCTATAAAAATGCCGCGTGGCTCAACGAGATCGGACAGGAGGAGGGAGCGCGACACGGCGTGAAATACCTCGTTTCGGATTTTAAAAAGAAAAACGGCTACAAGCGCTCCTGCGAGCTTTCGGAGCAGTACGGTCTGTACCGTCAGGACTACTGCGGGTGTGTGTATTCCAAGGCTGCCAGAGAGAGGCAAAAGGCAGAGAGACAATAAGCGGGAGGAGCAAGCCCCTCCCCTACCAAGTGTATAAAAGTAAAAAAGCCCCAAGGGGGCCTTCCATAAAGTAGGTTTTCATCCCCCTGCGAGATCCTTCGCGTCGCCGCCCCGCTGTCATCCTTGAGCGTCGCTGACCTACGGTCAGCAGCGAAGGATCTCGGGGCGGC
>CAYULZ010000133.1:0-4169 GCA_964445865.1 uncultured Lachnospiraceae bacterium
TGACGGCAAAGGCTCCGTTGGTATCGGTATGGCAAAGGCTGCCGAAGTTCCACATTGGCGGTCAAAGGGAATCGAAAATCGCCGTGCGTGTGTCCGTTGCGCTTGCAAGCCAAGATAAGTCAACAGCTTCTCACGCGTCGAGCGCTTCGACGTGACCTCAATCTTTTGGTGAAACGTCAGATTTTTTGTCGCCAGATTCTTCATTAAATTGAAGATCATCTGCTGATGAAAGCCGCAGGCGTTTGAGCAAGCGTGCAGAATGTGGTGGCAATCGATGAGCATGACCTCACATTCCTCGGCGGCGATCACCGAAACGGGAATCTCCGCAATCTCCGCACAGGCAAAGGCCTCGCCGAACAGCTCGGACGGCTCGGCCGTCAGCACGATGCTTCGGTTGCCGTCGTAGTCGTTTTTGACGATCTGCACCGATCCCGAAAGTACGATGCCGACGTAGCGCGCAGGGCCGCCCTCGGCGAATACGGTATATTTTTTATCAAAACGAACTACCCGTGCGCCGAGGCAGGGAAGAAGCCGGAGTAGCTGATCGTCTGCAATGCGATCGAAAAATGGACATTTTCGCAAAATTTCAAAATATTTTTTCAATTTCTTCTCCTTTTGTTGAAAATTCAACATACAATGCAAAAATATTATAGTATAATAACGCCAGAAAAGCAAGAGCATTTTGAAAAAAGTCTTTTGAAAAATCGCGCAAAAATGCTAACTTATAGCTTAGGAGGATATTATGATCAGAAAAGTGATAAAGATTGATGAAGAAAAATGTAATGGTTGCGGCGCGTGTGCGTCGGCCTGCCACGAGGGTGCGATCGAGATGATCGACGGCAAGGCAAGGCTGACCCGTGAGGACTACTGCGATGGTCTCGGCGATTGCCTGCCCGCCTGCCCGACGGGTGCGATCACCTTTGAGGAACGCGAGGCACCCGCCTACGATGAGGCGGCGGTGCAAAAGGCCAAGGCGGCGAAGGCCGCCGCAGTGGACGGAGCGTTGCCTTGCGGCTGCCCCGGGATGAACGTCAAGAGCATTCGCCGTCCCACAAGCCCCGCACCCGTACGCGAGGAGGCAGGCGTGAGCGAGCTTGCCCAGTGGCCCTGCCAGATCAAGCTCGTGCCTGTGCATGCGCCGTATTTCGACGGTGCTAACCTGCTCGTTGCCGCCGACTGTACGGCGTACGCTTACGCGCGCTTCCACAGTGATTTCATCAAAAACCACATTACCTTAATCGGCTGTCCAAAGCTTGACGCCGTCGACTACGCCGAAAAGCTCGGGCAAATCCTTGCTGAAAACGACATTAAGAGCGTGAAGATCGTCCGTATGGAGGTGCCCTGCTGCGGTGGCATTGAGCTGGCAGTCAAGCGTGCGATGCAGGCGAGCGGCAAGTGGATCCCGTGGCAGGTCGTCACAATTTCGACTGACGGAAAAATTTTGAATTAAATTTTGAAAAATAAATTGAAACCGATACCAAAACGTGGTATAATGAGAATAATAAATGTATGATAGGAGAACCGCCATATGAACATCACCAATGACATTCGCTACATCGGGGTGAACGACCACAAGGTCGATCTGTTTGAGGGACAGTACGTTGTGCCGAACGGCATGTCCTACAACTCGTACGTCATTCTGGACGAGAAGATCGCCGTTATGGATACAGTAGACGCGGGCTTCACGCACGAGTGGCTCGACAATCTTCAGAACGTACTCGGCAACCGCTTGCCCGACTACCTCGTGGTTCAGCACATGGAGCCCGACCACTCGGCCAACATCGTAAATTTCCTTAAAGCTTATCCGAACGCCATAGTCGTTTCCTCGCAGAAGGCCTTTGCTATGATGCAGAACTTTTTCGGAACGGATTTTGTCGACCAACGCATCGTCGTCGGTGAGGGGGACACCCTGAGCCTTGGCAAGCATGTGCTGACATTCGTGATGGCCCCCATGGTGCATTGGCCCGAGGTGTTCGTGACCTACGACGCAACCGACCGCGTGCTTTTCTCGGCCGATGGCTTCGGCAAGTTCGGCGCGCTGGATGTTGAGGAGGATTGGGCGTGCGAGGCCAGACGCTATTACATCGGTATCGTCGGCAAGTACGGCGCACAGGTGCAGAGTCTGCTCAAGAAGGCCGCAGGGCTTGACATCGCGATCATCTGCCCCTTGCACGGCCCCGTTCTGACCGAGAATCTCGGTTATTATCTTGGCCTTTATAACACTTGGTCGAGCTATGAGCCCGAGGAGGAGGGTATCGTGATCGCCTACACCTCGGTGTACGGTAACACGAAGAAGGCCGTGATGCAGCTGGCAGAAAAGCTGCGCGCGAACGGCTGCCCGAAGGTCGTTGTCAACGACCTGGCGCGCTGTGACATGGCCGAGGCCGTCGAGGATGCCTTCCGATACAGCAAGCTAGTGCTGGCAACCACGACCTACAACGCGGAGATTTTTCCCTTCATGCGGGAATTTATCAACCATCTGACCGAGCGCAATTTCAGCAATCGAACGGTGGCCTTTATCGAAAACGGAAGCTGGGCACCGATGGCCGCGAAGATCATGAAGGGGATGCTTGAAAAATCCAAAAATCTGACCTTTGCCGAAAATACAGTTCGCATTCTGTCCGCGTTGAATGAGGAGAGCGCGGCACAGCTGAATGCACTCAGCGACGAGCTTTGCCGCGAGTATCTGGCTCAGCAGGACGAAACGGCAAACAAGAATGATCTGACGGCGCTGTTTCGCATCGGTTACGGCCTGTACGTGGTGACCTCGAACGACGGCAAAAAGGACAACGGTCTGATCGTCAATACCGTAACGCAGGTGACGAATACCCCCAACCGTATCGCGGTAACCATCAATAAGGAAAACTATTCGCACCACGTGATCAAGCAGACGGGAAAGATGAACATCAACTGTTTGACCGAGGACGCGCCCTTCGCCGTGTTTGAAAAATTCGGCTTCCAGAGCGGACGCAATGTCGACAAATTTGCCGAATGTGAGCCTCTGCGCTCGGACAACGGCCTCGTCTTCCTGCCGCGATATATCAACGCCTTCCTTTCCTTGAAGGTCGAGCAGTACGTCGATCTTGACACGCATGGCATGTTCATCTGCTCGGTGACCGAGGCAAGAGTGATCTCCGACCGTCCGACGATGACCTACACCTATTATCAGGATCACGTCAAGCCGAAGCCCGAGACCGCAGGGAAGAAGGGCTACGTTTGCAAGGTCTGCGGCTATGTCTACGAGGGCGATCCGTTGCCCGAGGACTTCATTTGCCCGCTTTGCAAGCACGGCGCGGCCGATTTTGAACCGATTCAATAACCATTAAAAAATCAAATTAAGAATAAATAAGGAGAATATGATCATGAAAAAGTATGTATGTGACGTTTGCGGCTGGGAATACGACGAGGCAGAGGGTGCACCCGAGCACGGCGTTGCCCCCGGAACGAAGTTTGAGGATCTTCCCGAGGATTTCGAATGCCCGCTGTGCGGCGTAGGCAAGGACTCCTTCTCGGAGGCCTGATCGGAGGCAAACCATGAAAGAAAATTACGAGATCTGTCATTGCAAACGGGTCAGCTACGGCGACATTGAAGATGCGTTGCACGACAACGAGACCTTCGGCGACGTACTGAAAAGCTTTGAGCACGTGCAGGCAGTTACGCATTGCTCGACGGGCTGCGGCGGCTGTTACGATGAGGTCTTGCGGGTCATTTCCGATCTGATGATGGGAGATGCGGCCAACGCATGACGAAACGGGAGGGTGCTCCTCTGTGGGAGCACCCTTCGTATAATAGGAGCAAGTGACTATGGAAGTGGTATTACTTACGGCCTTGGGTGTCGGCGGTGCGACGGTCGTCGGCGCGGTGATCGGCTTTTTGTTCAAAAGAATATCCCATGCCTTTTCGGATATTGTTCTATCCTTTGCCGCAGGCGTGATGCTGGCGGCGGCCGTGCTTGGGCTTATTCTGCCCTCGCTCGAATACGGTGGGAAATTCGGTCTGCTCATTACGATTGTAGGCATTTTTACAGGTGCGCTCTGCCTCAATCTGCTTGATAAGCTTGTGCCACATATGCACAAGATCGCAGGCGCGGATATTGAAAATCATAATCCCTCGGAGCTTGGCCGCGTGTTGCTCTTTGTGATGGCCATCGCCATTCACAATCTGCCGG
>CAYULZ010000134.1:0-4141 GCA_964445865.1 uncultured Lachnospiraceae bacterium
CTTCGTGCTGACGCTTGGGTGTCAGCAAAACGAGGCCGACAGCGAAAAGCTTGCTGGCATGGCGGAGCAGATGGGATACGAAATGACGAGCGCGCCCGAGGAGGCATCGCTGATCATGGTCAATACCTGCGCCATTCGCGAGCACGCTGAAAAAAAGGCCTTGTCGCTCGTTGGGCAATATAAGCATCTGAAAGCCAAAAATCCCGAGCTTGTGATCGTGATGTGTGGCTGTATGGTGGTACAGGAGCATCGTATCGAGGAGATCAAGCATCGCTATCCGTACGTCGATATCCTATTCGGAACCTCGTCGCTGCACCGCTTGCCCGAGCTTTTGTATGAGCATCTACAGAAGGGAAAGCGCATTTTGCGTGGCGATGAGGCGGAATACCGCGTGGCGGAGGGACTGCCCGTTCGTCGCGAGAACGCCTTTCGCGCATGGGTCTCGGTGATGTACGGCTGTAACAATTTCTGCTCCTATTGCATCGTGCCATACGTGCGCGGTCGGGAGCGGAGCCGCGCCATGGCAGCGATTGTTGAGGAGGTGCGTTCCTTGGTGGCCGACGGCTACCGCGACATCACGCTGCTTGGCCAAAACGTCAACTCCTATGGAAAGGATCTCGGCGAGGGCTACGACTTTGCCGATCTGCTTGCCGAGCTTGACCGCATTGAGGGCGACTACCTCATTCATTTTATGACGAGTCACCCGAAGGATGCAAGCCGTAAGCTGATTGACGTGATGGCGTCGTCCACGCATGTGGCGAAGCACTTTCATCTTCCTATGCAATCGGGAAGTGATCGGATCCTTAAGGCTATGAACCGCCGTTACGATACCGAGAAATATTTCGGTATTGTAGACTACATCCGCGAAAAAATGCCGACGGCTGTGATCACCTCCGATATTATCGTCGGCTTTCCCAATGAGACCGAGGAGGACTTTGCGGATACCTTGCGTGCTCTCGAGCGCGTGAAGTTCGATATGATCTATTCCTTCATCTACTCGCCGCGAAAGGGAACGCCTGCGGCCGAGATGGAGGGACAGGTGCCGGCCGAGACAAAAAGTGCACGCTACGAGCGCCTGCTCGCGCTCCAAAACGGCATCTCTCTTGCCGTTAACGAACCGCTTGTGGGGCAAACTCTGCGCGTCCTCTGTGACGGGCCGAGTAAAAACAACGATGCCGTTTACAGCGGCCGCACCGAGGGGGGCAAGATCGTCTTTTTCGACGCAGCGCCTGCCGATACGGGAAATTTTTTGAACGTTCATATCGACCGTGCAGACACCTTTGCACTGTATGGCACGATCGTAACAACACACAACCAAGAAAGGAAATGATGATTATGAATCAGGTATTTGAATTGGCGGCGCAGCTTGGCGACGCTCTGAAGGAAAATGGAACACTCGTGAAATTTGCAGAGGCTAAAAAGGCGTATGCCGCTGATGCCTCGCTGCAAAAAGCAATGGTAGAATACGACGTACAGCAGAAGGCACTGCAAGCCGAGGTCGGCAAGCCTGAGCAGGATACGATGCTGATCGACGCGATCCAGCAGCGCATCGAGACGCTGTACCACGAGATCGTCGATCATCCGGTTTACCGTGCGCTGAACGAGGCGCAGGAGGCGGTAAACGTGCTAATGAATGAGGTCAACGCTACCATCACCTTCCACATCACGGGCGAGAAGCCCTCCTCCTGTACGCACGATTGCTCGACCTGCGGCGGAGGCTGCCACTGATCGGGAACGCTTGAAAATCTGTCTTTTGGGAGGAATTTGTCATGACACCGATGATGGAACAATATTTCCAGATCAAAAATCAATATAAGGATTACCTGCTGTTTTATCGTTTGGGTGACTTTTACGAGATGTTTTTCGACGATGCCATTCTCGCATCCCGCGTTCTCGAGCTGACGCTGACGGGACGGGATTGTGGCGAGGAGGAGCGCGCGCCGATGTGCGGCGTTCCGTTCCATAGCTCGGAAAAATATATTGGTACGCTGATCCAACGGGGATATAAGGTTGCCATTTGCGAGCAGACCGAGGATCCCGCGCAGGCCAAGGGCTTGGTTCGGCGTGAGGTCATTCGTGTCGTGACGCCGGGTACGCTGATCGAGACCGATCTGCTTTCCGAGAAAAAGAACAACTATCTTTGTGCGATCTATTGGAACGAAAGTGACTGTGGCGTGGCCTTTGCCGATATTTCTACGGCGCAGATCTTTGCCACGACCTTTTGCGGCGATCACGTAGAGGCGCATCTGAAAAACGAGCTTGGCACGTACGTGCCGAGCGAGGTTATTGCCAACGTCGGCATCTCCAAAATGGGGGAAATCCCGAGCTTTATTCGCGAGAGCCTCGGTGCGATGCTGACCGAAAACCGTCCGTCGGATTTTGAGTATGAGGCGGCGCGGGAGCGCGTCAGCGCACAGTTTGAAGGCGCATTGAAGGATGAGGCACTTGCCGATCGCGCACTGACGTGTGCACTCGGCGGACTGCTTTCTTATATCCTGGAGACGCAAAAAAGCGATATTTCCTATATCAAGGATCTTCATATCTATACCGATGGACAGTATATGGAGCTCGACGTTAATACCCGTCGCAATCTGGAACTGACCGAAACGATGCGTGCTAAGGAGAAAAAAGGCTCCTTGCTCGGCGTGCTCGATAAGACGCGTACAGCTGCGGGCGCGCGGATGCTTCGCCAATGGCTGGAGCATCCGTTGCTCAAAACGGGAGACATCGCCAGACGCCAAAATGCCGTGGCAGAGCTTTACGAGAGCTATATGCTCCGTGAAGAGCTCGGCACGTTGCTTGAGCCCGTGCTCGATCTGGAGCGACTCATGACCAAGATCGTGTACGGTACGGCAAACGGTCGCGATCTGCGCGCTGTGGCGACGACGATCGCCGTGCTTCCCGAACTGAAGGCGTTGCTTGCCGACTGTCGTTCGGACGAGCTTTCCTCGATCCACCGCGAGCTCGAGACCCTTGAGGACATCTTTGAACGCATTGATACGACCATCAGTCAGAACCCGCCCTTTTCGGTCCGCGAAGGTGATATCATTGCCGATGGCTTTCACAAGGACGTGGACGAGCTTCGCGCGATTATGCGCGACGGAAAGGGCTGGATCGAACGCGTGGCCGTCGAGGAGCGCGAGAGAACGGGAATCAAAACGCTGAAGATCGGCTATAATAAGGTCTTCGGCTATTACATCGAGGTTTCGAAATCCTTCGTGGATCAGGTGCCCGAAAGTTATATCCGCAAGCAGACGCTGACGAACGGTGAGCGTTACATTACGCAGGAGCTCAAAAATATGGAGGCTACCATTCTCGGAGCCGAGGATAAGCTCCATTCGCTCGAGCACGAGATTTTCTGCGAGGTGCGCAACTTCGTGGCAGGAAATAACGAGCGGATCCGCAAGGTTGCTATGCTGATGGCCAAGCTTGACGTGTATACGAGCCTTGCTGCCGTTGCCGCCAAGAATCAATACGTGCGCCCTGAGGTCGATGCGAGTGACGTGATTCGGATCAAGGATGGCCGCCACCCCGTCGTTGAGCAGTTTGTCAAGGATACTTATTTTGTTCCCAACGATGCCGAACTCGATACGGGACGCAATCGCCTGATGCTGATTACGGGTCCCAATATGGCGGGCAAATCGACCTATATGCGTCAGGTAGCGGTCATTACGCTCATGGCGCAGATCGGTTCCTTTGTTCCCGCCTCAGACGCGCGCATCGGCGTCGTCGATAAGCTCTTTACCCGTGTCGGTGCCTCGGACGATCTCGCGTCGGGACAGTCCACCTTTATGCTCGAAATGAACGAGGTCGCTTACATTCTTCGTAATGCGACGAAAAAGAGCCTTATCATTTACGACGAGGTAGGACGCGGAACATCGACCTTTGACGGCATGAGTATCGCTCGCGCCATCGTTGAATATACCGCCAGCCGGAAGATCGGTGCAAAGACCCTGTTTGCCACACACTATCACGAGCTGACCTCAATGGAGGAGGAGCTCGACGGCATCGTAAACTATAATATCGCTGCCAAAAAGCGCGGCGATCAGATCACCTTTTTGCGCAAGATCGTGCGCGGCTCTACCGATGACAGCTACGGCATTGAGGTCGCAAAGCTTGCAGGCCTGCCGAACGAGGTGAT
>CAYULZ010000135.1:0-4002 GCA_964445865.1 uncultured Lachnospiraceae bacterium
CCGCTTTATAATTCTATACCGTTTGTTTTCGGCGGCAGCAAGCCACCGCCCTACGATATTGTCGGTAGGTAAAACCTGCTTTATGGAAGGCACCCCTTGGGGGGCTCTTATTTTATTCCACTCAATCGAGAACGACCGACTTTTTCTTGCCCTTTTTATTCTTCGGATACTCGCGGATACGGATCACAAAGTCGAAATTGATCGCCTCGAGCGAGCCGTTGTTTTCAATCAAAAGCGCACCGTCGGTGACCTCCTGAATCGTGCCGCTGAATTGGTGGTTGTTATCAAATGCATAAATTAAACATTCTTTGCCAATAAATCTTTTTGCCAGTTCCAACATTTCCGTTTTCTCCTTTAACGTTTTTTTTTGAAGTACCCTTTTTGCGATCACACGTTTTTGGTTTTGTCGCATCAAGAATAAGATTAAAAACAAAAATAATATGGGAATATAGTAGCTTGGGTTCATTGTACTTCCCTCCTTTTGAGATCAAAATATGCCCTTGTTATACTTAAACATTGCGTAAAAGCTGATTCCAAGCCCCGCAACGATACCGACACAAAGCTCGACCATTCCAACGATAATCAAAGCAGGCATATTGGCTTTTTCTGCAATGAAATGTAAAATACCGAATAGCATCAAGGAACCCCCAACAATCAACGTACCAAGGCCGACGAGCTTACCAAACGGCTTTCTGTTTTCCTCGGTTACTCTTTGCCTATGATACCAATGCAATGAGGATATGTTTCCCGTCATATTGATGATACCGAGAATCATGATAAAAATCCCCAACCCCATGCATGTCAGCAAGACTTTCATTCGCTTTGCCCCCCTTCATTACGAACCGCGCCTACTTTTACAAGGAAACAATGGATCAACGGCAGCTTGAATATTCCGTATCCAAGCATAGCGCCGCCAAGATTAAATATAACGTCGTCAATATCTATACTTCCGACACGAAGCAAGCCTTGTGCGACCTCTACCAAAAATACCATTCCGAGAACACAAAGAACTACTTTCCAAAAACGGTCAAGTTTTGGAAAAAGACACGTACAAAATATTCCCATTGGAAGAAAAAGCACAAAATTTCCGAGTAAATTCAAAATGGATATATTACGAAACCCGTTTTGATATCGTTGTATATATTCCACAATCGTTTTAAATGGAATGAAATTTGTAAACTGTTGAAAATATTGTGCGTAAGGATAATGAGTACGTACCCCTCTGCTTAAAAACAGCACATATATCAAAATCAAACAATATAATGCAAAAATTGCCCACAAGATCGGGCGAACAACCTTTTTCATGATTCTCCTAAAATTAAAAAGTGCGTGACGAAGTCACGCACAAAAACGCAAACCCCGTTTGTTGCTACACAAATTTCGGCATGCAAAAGAGAATGCAGAAAATGGAGTATGCATTTTTACTATAGTAAAAATACATCCTCTTTATGCATTCGCCATATGAAATTTGTGTAGCAAAATTATTATAGCATAAGTTTTTTAAATTTGCAATAGAAAAAGAAAAAATAAAGAAAAAGCGCAGAGAAAATTCTCTGCGCTTTCTATTAAAGAATAATACAGATCAAGCCGCCGCTTCCCTCATTGATGATACGCTCAAGCGTCTCGGAAAGCTTGGTTCTGGACTCCTCAGGCATATGGTCGAGCTTATTATGCAGTCCCTCTCCAACCAGCTCGTAAAGGCTCTTACCGAAGACATTGGATTCCCAGATACGTCCGGGCTCCTCCTCGAATTCCTTGAGCATATATTTGACAAGCTCCTCGGATTGCTGTTCCGTTCCCACAATGGGGCTGATCTCGGTCTCGATGTTGGCACGGATCATATGGATCGACTGGGCAGAGGCCGATAGTCTGACACCGTAGCCGCCCGACTGCTTGACGATCTCGGGCTCCTCAAGATGCAGATCGGAGACGGTCGGCATCACGATGCCGTATCCCTTTTCCTCGGCCATAGCCAGGGCTTCTGCGACACGATCATATTTTTCCTTGCTCGCGGAAAGCTCCTTCAAGAGTGAAATGAGTGCCGTTTCATCCTCGATCTCAAAGCCGCTCAACTCGCTGAGTACCTCATAATAAAGCTCAGGCGCAAAGGAAAGACGAATTCTCGCTTTGCCGGTGCCGAGATCAACCTCCTCCAGCTGATAGGCGGTAATGTATTCGTTATCGGCAAGATCGCAAAAGCCGTCCTTGATGTCGCCCGCCTTGCGAATACGGTCTCCGCAGGTACAGAGTGCCTTTTCTACCGACCGCTTAATGCGATGCTCGCTATCCAAGGCGTTCATCCAAGCAGGCATGGAAAATCGCAGCTCGGTCACGGGAAATTCATGTAAGACCAGCTCGAGAATATGGCGAATATCCTCGGCGTCAAGATCAATGCAGCTTACGAGCGCCACAGGTACGCTATACTTGCTTTCCAGCTCGTAGGCAAGCGCGATTGCCGCCTCGGAGGACGGATCGGCGGAATTAAGAATGATGGCAAACGGCTTTCCAATCTCCTTGAGCTCGGCCACGATCCGCTCCTCGGCGGGCAGATAGCTCTCACGCGAGATCTCGCCGATCGTGCCGTCCGAGGTGATCAGCATGCCGATTGTCGAATGCTCCTTAATCACCTTTTCCGTTCCCATCTCGGCCGCCTCTACAAAGGGCATCGGCTCCTCCTGCCATGGCGTATGTACCATGCGCGGTTGGCCGTCCTCGATCGTGCCAAGGGCTTCCGATACGATATATCCTACGCAATCAATCATTTTGACACGCAAGGAGGCCGAATCGTCCATGTGAATGGTTACGGCCTCATCCGGTACGAATTTCGGCTCGGTCGTCATGACCGTTTTACCTGCGGCCGATTGCGGCATCTCGTCTCGGGCACGATCTCTTGAATAGCCGTCATCCATATTCGGTAGTACCAAGGCTTCCATAAAGCGCTTGATAAACGTAGATTTGCCCGTGCGTACCGGTCCAACAACGCCGATATAGATATCGCCGCCGGTCCGCTCGGCAATATCTCGGTAAATAGAATGTTCAGCCATAAAAAATCCTCCCGATATATTTGTCAATAAAATATATGGGAGGATACCGATATTTAGAACGGAGCACGTTCGGAAATTATTTTTTTGATTACGGCGATGGCTTTGCTCGGCAAATAGCCCTCCAAAGACGCACCGTCGCGGATACGATCCCGTACCAGCGTTGAGCTGATCTCGCAAAACTCCTCGGCGGCAGAAAAAAGCTCGGTGGGAGCTGACGGATTATGTGCCAGATTAAAAGCTGCCATTTCCTGCTCGTAGGCAAGGTCGCGTTCGTTGCGATAGCCCTTGACGATTCCCGTCGCCTGCAATTGCTTGGCCAATTCCCATAGCATGCCCTCGGAGGCGATCACCTGGACGCGTTCGAAATCGGCAAGAGCAGCCTTGGCAATCTCGGTACGCTCCTCCATGCTGAACAAATACTGCTTGGCGGCATTTATCATTACAGCTACGTAGACGGTATCGTAGCGTGTCAAAGCTTGCTTAACAATCTCGATATGTCCATAGGTGATGGGATCGAAGCTGCCCGGGACAACGGCAATTTTTTTGATATTTTCGTTCATATTATTCCTCGGCTTTCGGAGAAAAAATTGTAATATAGGTCTTGCTGTATCGCGATCTTTTCACGATTTCAAAGCGGCTTGCCAACCCTTCATCGCCGTCAAAGATCTCGTTCTCGCCACTTTCACAGACGATCAGCGTCGTCGGCTTGAGCATTTTATACTGCAAAAGCGCCTGTAAGGCAGGACGATAGAGATGCGCGGCGTAAGGTGGATCGAGGAAAACGATGTCAAAGGTCTCTCCGTGGTTGCGACGAATGTAGTCCAGATAATCGGAGCGCCAGATCTTGCATTGAGGAAAAAGTTTGGCTTTGATGGCATTGTCCTCCATGATCTTCATGGCATCACGGTTCATATCGACCATCACAGCCACAGAGGCCCCTCGACTAAGTGCCTCAAGC
>CAYULZ010000136.1:0-3947 GCA_964445865.1 uncultured Lachnospiraceae bacterium
TCGTCCGGGCGACAAGCTTATTCACGATATGGGCGGCTTGCAGGAATTTATGAACTGGCAGCGTCCGATCTTGACCGACAGCGGCGGATTTCAGGTATTTTCTCTCGCCCAGCTGCGTAAAATAACCGAGGAGGGGGTTCATTTTGCATCGCACATCGATGGAAGACGAATTTTCATGGGGCCGGAGGAAAGTATGCAGATCCAGTCCCACCTTGCCTCCACAATTGCGATGGCCTTTGACGAGTGCATCGAGAACCCCGCACCCTACGATTACGTCAAGCAGTCCTGCGAGCGTACCACGCGCTGGCTCGTGCGTTGTAAGACCGAGATGGACAGGCTCAATTCCTTGCCTGAGACGATCAATAAGCAGCAGATGCTGTTTGGCATCAATCAAGGCGGCACGTACGAGGATCTTCGCATTGCTCATATGGAGGAGATCGCCAAGCTCGATCTCGACGGCTATGCCATCGGTGGCCTCGCCGTCGGCGAGGAGACCGAGGAGATGTATCGTATTATCGATGCGGTCGAGCCGCACATGCCGAAGGATAAGCCTCGCTATCTCATGGGTGTCGGTACACCCTGCAACATTCTGGAGGCCGTGCATTACGGCGTCGATTTCTTCGATTGCGTTATGCCGAGCCGTAATGCCCGTCATGGCAACCTTTTTACGTGGCATGGCAAGATCAATTTGCAAAATGAAAAGTATGCCAAGGATCCTCGACCCTTTGACGAAGGGTGTCAGTGCCCGACGTGCCGCAATTACAGCCGTTCCTATATCCGCCATCTGGTAAAGGCGAAGGAATCGCTTGGCATGCGTCTGGCGGTTACGCACAATCTTTATTTTTACAATGAATTGATGCAGAAAATTCGCGATGCCCTCGATGGTGGATATTTTGAAAGCTTCTATCAGAAGTACCGAACGATTCTCGGTGAGCGTGTCGACGATTAACGGAGTAAAACATGATCAAAACGAGTATTTTGGAAGAGGTTTTGGCAAAGGCAACGTCGCGCGGCGGCGACTTTGCCGAGATCTTTGCCGAGCATACGCATAACAACAGCATTCAGTTTGTAGACGGCAGTATCGATAAGATCAACGATAATGTTATCAGCGGTGTGGGCATTCGCGTGTTTCAGGGTCAGAGAACGGTTTACGCTTCGACCTCGGATATCTCTCGCGAGGGCCTTTTGCGCTGTGCTGCCTCGGTGGCCGATGCGCTCGGTGAGGGAAGTGCGCCGCTTTCTATTCACTTGACGCCTACATCGGTCATCGATATTCACCCCGTTCGTATCCACCCCGTGACCTCGGACGTTCGCATGCGTACCGATCTTCTTAAGGCGGCTTGCTTTGCCGCCAAGGAGCACAGCGAGAAGATCTCGCAGGTGCAGGGAACGCTGATGGGCGTGGACCACGAGATTCTCGTAGCCAATACCGAGGGACTTCTCGTGCAGGACCGTCACGTCAGAAGCCGTATGGTAGTCAATGCCGTAGCGTCTGAAAACGGAGAAAATCAGTCGGGATTTGCAGGACCGGGGCGCGGTATGGGCCTTGAAATGTTCGAGATATTTGCTCCTACCGAGATTGGAAAAAGCGCGGCCGAGCAGGCTCTTGTCAACCTGCGCGCAAGCTACTGCGAGGCAGGACAGATGACGGTCGCGATCGAGAGCGGCTTTGGCGGCGTGATCTTCCACGAGGCCTGCGGCCATTCGCTGGAGGCCACGCAGGTCGGCGTCGGTATGTCGGAGATGTGCGGCAAGCTTGGGCAGAAGATCGCCAATGAAAAGATCACCGCCATCGACGACGGCACGATTCCCGGTGCATGGGGCTCCGTGAATATCGACGACGAGGGCAATCCCACGCAGAGAAACGTGCTGATTGAAAACGGAATTCTGAAGCAATATATGGTTGATCGACTCGGCTCGCGCCGTATGAATATGCCGATGACGGGCAACAGCCGCCGTCAGAGCTATCTGTACGAGCCGACCTCACGTATGACCAATACCTTTATTGATAACGGCCCCGATCGCAACGAGGACATCATCGCCTCGATCGAATACGGTCTGTACGCGAAGGAGATGGGCGGCGGCTCGGTCAATCCGCTGACGGGCGCGTTTAACTTCTCGGTTCGCGAGGGCTATATCGTTCGCAACGGTAAGATCTGTGAGCCGGTGCGCGGCGCATCGCTCATCGGTACGGGCTCGCAGATTTTGCAGGACATTGACATGGTCGGACAGAATATGGCAACGGGGCAGGGCGTGTGCGGCTCCTCGAGCGGCAGCGTGCCTACCGACGTCGGTCAGCCACTAATCCGTGTCAAGAAGATCACCGTCGGCGGACGGTAAGGAAAGGAGAACGCCATGAATTTTGATGCTGTCAAGGCGGCGTTGGTCGCCGAGGCCGAGCGACTTGGTCTCTCGGAATATGACGTTTTCTTTATGGAGTCCGAATCGGGCTCCACCGAGACCCTCAAGGACGAGATCTCCTCGTTTTCCTCGGGTGTCGGCGGTGGCGTCGGCTTTCGCTGTATTGTGAACGGACACATGGGGTGTGCCTCCACCGAGCTTTTGACCGAGGAGGAAATGAAGCGTCTGGTCGTATGTGCGGCCGCCAATGCGGAGATACTCGAAAATCGCGACGAGCCGATCATTTTCGATGGCTCCTCGCACTATGAGACTCCCACAGTCCCGCCTTACTGTCCCCCAACCACGACCGAAATGAAGGAGCTCGCGCTGGCTTTGCAACGAAGCACGTACGGGCAGAACGAATATATCGCCGACGGCACGCAATCGGGTGTCTTTTGTGAGCGCGTGTCGATGAGCTTTTTAAACTCTCACGGACTTTCTCTGTCGCATACGGCAGGTGTCTGCGGTGCATACGTGCAGGCCGTCGTCAACAAGAACGGCGAATCGCAGGCTGCCTTTGATTTTGCCGTAGGCACGCAAGGCAAGGAGGTCGAAGATCTTCCCAAGCGTGTGACCGAGGAGGCTATCTCCTTGCTCGGTGCTGCCGAGATCAAGTCGGGAAAATACGACGTGATCCTTTCGGGTAAGCAGATGCGCGCCATGCTCTCTGCCTTTGCCTCTGCCTTTTCTGCGAAAAGCGCTCAGCTTGGCCTGTCGCTTTTGAAGGGAAAAGAAGGGGAGAAGATCGCCGCGGATTGCGTTACGGTCATCGACGATCCTCTGCGCGAGGGCTCTCCCATGCAGCTTCCCTTTGACGGGGAGGGCGTGGCGACCTACCGCAAATCGGTGATTGAAAACGGTGTACTGAAAACGCTTCTGTACGATTTGGCCACGGCCAAGCGTGCGGGCTGCTCGACCACGGGCAACGGACAACGCTCGTCGTACAGTGATTCCGTTTCGATTGCCCCCTATAACTTCTACCTCGCTCCCGGTAAGGAGAGTGAGGAGGCGCTACTGGCACGTCTTGGTAACGGTCTCTATATTACCGAGCTTAAGGGGCTCCACGCAGGCGCCAACGCCGTTACAGGTGACTTCTCGATCGAGAGCGCAGGCTTTATGGTTCGTGACGGCAAGCGCGCCGAAGCGATCCGCTCCTTTACGATCGCCGGCAATTTCTTTGATTTCTTGAAGGAGATTGAGGCACTTGCGGATACGGTTCATTTCGGTATGCCGGGCGGATTTACCGTCTTTGGCTCGCCCGATGTGCTTTTGCGCCGTATGAGCGTAGCAGGGAAATAATCCTCTTGACAATGCGAGGATTGTGTGGTATAATTAACATTTGATAAAATAAAAAACTTTTTGATAGAAAAAGGAAGGAATTACCATGAACAACTTGGAAAAAACCATGGACAAAATCGTAGCCCTTTGTAAAAATCGCGGCTTCATTTTCCCCGGCTCCGAAATTTACGGTGGACTTGCCAACTCCTGGGACTAC
Organism: uncultured Lachnospiraceae bacterium; assembly: GCA_964445865.1. Taxonomy (GTDB): domain Bacteria; phylum Bacillota; class Clostridia; order Oscillospirales; family CAG-272; genus HGM12713. The sequence goes on from CAYULZ010000136.1 coordinate 3,896, forward strand.
GGCCCCCTCGGCGTGGAGTTCAAGAACAACGTCAAGAAGGCCTGGTGGAAGA
>CAYULZ010000137.1:0-3933 GCA_964445865.1 uncultured Lachnospiraceae bacterium
TGCCGACTGCAGGAAGTTATAAGCCGCAACGGGCATAAACACGTTGAGCTCGAAGTTACCCTGCGATGCCGCCATAGTGACGGCGACGTCGTTGCCCATAACCTGAACGGCTACCATCGTTACCGCCTCGCACTGCGTGGGGTTGACCTTACCGGGCATGATCGACGAACCGGGCTCGTTCTCGGGAATGCGGATCTCGCCGAGACCGTCGCGTGGGCCCGATGCAAGCCAGCGAATGTCGTTGGCGATCTTCATCATGTCGCACGCCGTTGCCTTGATGGCGCCGTGTGCAAATACCAGCTCATCCTTCGAGGTGAGCGCGTGGAACTTATTGACAGCCGTTACAAAGGGCTTGCCCGTAAGCGCGGCAACCTTGGCCGCTACGAGCTCGGAAAGGCCCTTCGGTGCGTTGAGTCCCGTACCGACAGCCGTACCGCCGAGCGCGAGCTCGTACAGGGGCTTGAGCGCGAGCTTCAACAGCTCGACGTCACGCTCCAGGCTCGAGCGCCAGCCGCTGATCTCCTGGGAAAAGGTAATGGGGGTCGCGTCCTGCAGATGCGTACGGCCCGACTTCACAATGCCCTCATTCTCCTTTTCGAGGCGAACGAAGGTCGCGATCAGCTTCTCGATCGCGGGCAAAAGCTGATCCTCGATCGCCGTAACGGCCGAGATGTGCATCGCCGTCGGGAAGGTGTCGTTGGAGGACTGGCTCATGTTGATGTCGTCGTTGGGGTGACAGAGCTTCTTGTCTGCGAGCTGATTGGCACGGTTGGCAATGACCTCGTTGGCGTTCATATTGGACTGCGTGCCCGAACCCGTCTGCCATACGACAAGCGGAAAATGATCGTTCAAGTCACCCGCGATGACCTCGTCGCAGGCCGCCGAAATGACCGCCAGCTTCTCTGCCGTCATCTTTTCGGGCTTAAGCTCGGCATTGGCGAGCGCCGCCGCCTTCTTCAAAATGCCGAACGCATGCGTGATCTCGCGGGGCATGGTTTCGATGCCGACGCCGATCTTAAAGTTTTCAGAGCTTCTCTGGGTCTGTGCTGCCCACAAACGGTCTGCGGGCACCTTCATTTCGCCCATCGAGTCGTGTTCTATACGGTATTCCATGTTTTCCACCTCACTATGTTCTAAATTACGGATTAAATCTTCAGATTACGAATGACGTCCTTAAGCGTATCCGCGCTGTGACGGAGCTTTGTTACCTCGTCGTCGGTCAGGGTCAGGTTGACTCTGCCGCAAACGCCGTCGCGACCTACGAGGTTGAGCGTACTGAGACAAACATCCTCAATGCCGTACTCACCGTGCATCATCGTCGAGACCGTCATCGTCGTATCGATACCGTCGAGCAGACGCTTGCAGATGTGGCAGACCGAGATCGATACGGCGTAATAAGTTGCACCCTTGCGCTCGATCACGCGGCCGCCCGACTTGCGCACGTAGCGCTCAACGTCCGCATAGTCCAGCGGAGGGACGTCGGTACCTTTCGCACGGACGAAGCGGTGACACTCCTCGATCGGAACGTTCGAAATATTGGCCACCGACCACGGCACGAAGGACGAATCTCCATGCTCACCGAACACGTAGGCGTGTACGTTGGTCTGGTTGATGTTGTAGTATTCGGAAAGGCGCGCGCGCAGACGTGCCGTGTCCAGAATCGTTCCCGATCCGATGATGTGCTTTTCGGGCAGATCGGAGAACTTATGGAAGGTATAGGTCAGAATATCCACGGGATTGCTGACGATGATGTAGATGGCGTTCGGCGCGTACTTGGTGACCTGCGGAATGATCGTTTTCGTGATGTCCACATTGGTCTGCGCAAGCTCAAGGCGCGACTGCCCTGCCTTTCTCGCCACTCCCGAGGTCAAAATGACGATATTGGAGTCGGCGGCATCGCGGTACGTGCCCGCATAGATCGAGCAGGCGCCGCAGAAGGGCGTTCCCTGACGAATGTCCATGGCCTCGCCCAATGCCTTTTCATTGTTAATGTCGATCATCACGATCTCCGATGCGATACCCATGACGGTCAGGGTATAGGCAATGGTGGAGCCAACGCTTCCGGTTCCGATAATAGAGATTTTGTTCATACTGAATTTCCTTATTTTTACATTTTATTCGGAAGCACGCCTACAAAAAAGCGCGCTTGTTAATATTTTATCATATTTGCAAATATAAGTCAATATATTAATGAAAAAATATGATGGGATTTTCAAAAAATACGGAAAATTTTATGAAATTCCTTTGACATCTGCCACGCTTCGTGATATAATGAAAGAAAGAAATTCATCGATCACGCAGGAGGACCGATCATGGCCAAATTTGTTATCACCATTGCCCGCGGCTTCGGAAGCGGCGGACGCACCATTGGAAAAATGCTTGCCAAGCGCCTGAACATCGATTATTACGATATGGAGCTTCTCCGTCTCGCCTCTGAGGAAAGCGGCATTAACATCGAGCTGTTCAACAAGGCCGACGAGCACGTCAAAACAGGATTCTTCAAGCGCTATAACCGCAGCTACGGCGAACGCCTCGTATCCCCCTCCAGCATGGATTTCACCTCGGACGATAATCTGTTTAACTATCAGGCCAAGGTCATTCGCGATCTTGCCTCCAAGCAGAATTGTGTCATCATCGGCCGCTGTGCCGACTACCTGCTCCGCGAGGAGGAGGGTGTCGTGCGCCTGTATTTCTACGCCGAGCGAGAGACCTGCGTCAAAACCGTGACCGATCTCTACGGCATTCGTCCCCAGGACGCCGAGGAGCGCGTCGAGTCGGTTGACCGCTCTCGCGCCGCATACTATAAGTATTACACAGGCGGCGAATGGGACGATGAGGCCAACTACGACCTCTGCGTCAACACGGGCAAGATCGGCTTTGAAAAGGCCGTCGACGTCGTCGTAGCCTATATGAAAACGATCGGCATTGACGTGGAATGAGCCGGATCATACAGAGGTAGCTAACGCATAAGCGCTTATGATACACCGTTATCATAAGCGCTTTTTGTATCCCGACGGTCATAAAAGGCCGTCGGGGGTGACGTTCTCGACCCCTTCCCTCTTTTTTCGACATTCATTCATCAAGTCCTCCCAAAAAATTATGGTAATTTTTGTAAATTTTGACGATTGGAAATTTTTGTAAATCTCTTGCTTATTTTACCATTTTATGGTAAAATATGTATATCAACACAAGATTGGGAGGACAAAATGGAAAATAACACGAAAATACTGATTGCCGATGAAAATCCCGCACAACGTCAGGCGCTTGCCAACGAGCTGCGCCGCGTCGGATTTCACAACATAGAGGAGGCTGTCAACGGAGAGGACGCCCTTATCAAGATCGGCCGCTACCACCCCGATGTCGCGATCCTCGACGTGTGGCTCTCTAAGCTCGACGGTATCGGCGTGCTTCGCAATTGCAAGTCCATGCATTTCGGCGACGATCTGCCGCCCGCCTTTATCATCGTCTCGATGGTTTCGAATCAGAACATCTTTATCGAGGCCGCCCACGCGGGCGCCGACCTTTGCCTGCTCAAGCCCTACAACATTGACAGCCTCTGTCAGCACATTCATTCTCTTGTCCGCGGTCGCGGTGCAAAGAGCGATGGGGCCGATCCCATGCCCGCCGAGGACAAGACACCCGACATTGAGACGCAGGTCACGAAGATCATTCATCAGATCGGTGTACCCGCGCATATCAAGGGCTATCAGTACTTACGCACGGCAATCCTGCTCACCGTCCGCGACAGCGAGATGATCAACTCGGTAACGAAGATCCTTTACCCGAGTGTAGCGAAGAAGTACCAGACCACAACGAGCCGTGTCGAGCGTGCCATTCGCCACGCCATCGAGGTGGCGTGGGACAGAGGGGATGTCGATACCCTCAACGCGTATTTTGGATACACGATCCAAAACAACCGCGGCAAGCCCACCA
>CAYULZ010000138.1:0-3916 GCA_964445865.1 uncultured Lachnospiraceae bacterium
TACAATCCCTCAGTCACCTTCGGTGACAGCTCCCTTTACACAAGGGAGCCTTCCGTTGCGGCGGGAACTGTGCAGAGCTAAAGCTTTTTGGAACCACCAGCACTGCTGATAGTTTTCGTTTAACAAAAACACCGAGCGTCAAGAACGAAGCTTGACGCTCGGATCGGTTATTTGATTTTATTCGGCTTCATCAAACGAAGCGGGGAATTCCGTACCGTAATCATTGCTGATCTGCAAGATGTCAGCATCGGTCGAAACACAGACGAACTCTGCTTCGGGAGCCGTATAGATATTCTTCTTCATGTTCAGTTAGCTCCTTCCACCGTCAGGTTATGTCTATTCAGGTACGCAACGTAAGCATCGTGGTATGCCACCATAGCCCCGTAGAGTGCCTGCTCGCCATCCAGCATAGCGGCAATCGTCTCCGCATCCGTAGTCGTGGCAAGCGCGCTTGCTCTCTCGTAGCAGTTGATGTTCTGAACGGTCGTTCCGTAAAGGGTCTGACCGCCTACCTCAAGGTACGTGAGATAGCAGAAATACTTGTTCATGGTAGCAACCGTAACGTCCGTAAAGGCTGCTTGGAAGCGTGCGTCCTCCATGTTGTAAGAGCCACCGGCAACCTTCTTTCCGTCCGCCTGAATGGTCTCGGCCGTCATAGCGGCAACGGCTTCGGCAATCTCGTCGGCAGTGGCGTCGGCAGCAACCTCAACCTGCAGAACAACGACACCGTAGGTAACGTAAGGATTGTGTGCCGAAAGTCCCGTGGGAACAGCCGCGATCGGCATGAATCCGAAATCGTCGGTCAGCTTCAAGCGGAGGGTTGTCGCTGCGGGAACGGTCGTCGTAGCAAAGTCAATACCCATGCGGTTAATCTCGGCAATGGCATCGGCGTTCGCAGCCTCGGTCAGTGCATCGTTGCTATAGCAGTCGCTAATGGTTACCGTGTGCCAAGTAGCGTGGAAAACCATCGACTCCGCATTCGTATTGCAGAATACATTGGTCAGATCAAGCGAACCTTTCAGTAGTCCAACCAAAGCGCCTCTGTACGCAGAACCACCTGCACCGAGATCACCGTCCTGAATGCAATTGGTCAGCTCGACGTTGGCACTTGCGTTCTCGACATATCCAACGAATCCACCAACATATTGGTTTGCACCATAGCTAGGAGTGCACTCGGAGTTATAAATGTTAACGTCACTGATGCAGTTAGTCAATTTAACGGTCGCGGCCGTGGGAATGTTACCGACAAAAGCACTCAGTCTAGTTGTGTTCGAAGAGGTTATCGTACCCTGTACCGTAACGTTGTTCATCGTAATCGTAGGCGTACCGGAAGTATAAGAAACGATGAATCCCCCATTCGAACTGCCTACGCTTGATGATACATTGACGAAATGCAGATTGTTTATGGTAAGATTTGCGCTCACCGCACAATAGGTCATACCAAAGAAGCCGGGCGTCGAGCCGCTCAGAGTCAAATTAAGAATTGCAAAATTCTGGCCGTCAATATCGGCAACCACATTATGAACCATCGATTTCGTCCAGTTCGCGCCGCTCATATCGATGTTGTTTGCCAGCTTCAAATAATAAGCCGTGGTAACAGGAGAAGTCGTGTTAAGTGCCGAGAACCATGCCAAATCCGCGCCGTCCTCAATCAAATAACGGTTGGTTGCGCTGTTGGGTTCATCGGGGTTCTCCTTGCTCGGTTCCTCTGTAGCTACGCTTCCGTCCCAAGCCGCTGAGGTCGTCTCGGAGGTTCTTGCAGCCGTAATACCCGCGCGCACAGAGCTCATCGTAACGCCTTCTTCTACCGTTTCCTTGATCGCACCGGTAGAGCCTGCACCGGCCAAGGGCATATCCACCGTCGTGTAGCAATCTCTAATGACCGCACCATTCCCCGCAGCTCTACCAATCATGTCAGAAGCGGCCGCCATGGCAGAGGTCGCGCCGTTATTGATACAGTTGGTGATCGTTGCCGTAGCACTCGTGTAGCCAAGAATACCGCCGGCATAAGACGTAGAAGCGCTGGTTGTATCGGTACCCGTGGTCGTAATCGTACCGTTATTGACACAGTTGCTAATCTCCAACGTGCCGGAAGTCCGCTTACCGACAATACCGCCGACCTGACCGCCGGGCGACGTAATCGCGCCGTTATTGATGCAGTTTTCAATCTTCAGCGTTCCGGCTTCGATACCGCCGACGATACCGCCAAAGGGATGCGCAATTGCTGTGCTGGTATAGAGTTCCGCGTTGTTGATACAGTTTTTAACGGTAACGTCGGGCGAACCGCTGTAAATGTTACCGATGAATCCGCCCGCAACACGAACGGAAGAGCGAGAATAGTTCATGACGCCGGAAACCTTACAGTTGTCGATTACGACTGCGCCGTTTGCATTCGAGCAAACAACGCCAATCAATGCAGCACCGTACGCTTCACCGTTTGTCTGATTCATTTCGACATTCAGGTTCTTGATTGTGACACCGCCTACCGTACCCATGATAAGCTGAATGATCGTGTTCGAAATGGTATGTCCCTGTCCGTCGATCTGCCACTTGATCGAGCCTGCATTCGAGGTAGAGGGATACGAAGAGCTGTCAAGAGCGCAGGAATGGCCGAGCGCAAAGTCAGCCGTGATCTTGACGTAGCATACCGTATTGTAAAGCGTTCCGCCTGCTGCAAGTGCCTGCAGACCGGCCCATTCCGCATGGCTTCCGACCCGATACGGATTTCCTTCCGAGCCGTCGCCGGCAGGTGTTGTAGCAGTAACTACAGCACACGCCGCATTTGCTGTCAGAGGCATAATGACCATGGTGGAGACGACCATCATGAGGATCATGACCATAGACAACACTTTTTTGAGAGTTTTTGTCTTGTTCATAACAAAACTTCCTTTCAAATTTTTTGGTGTTTCTCTCCTTGGAGAAACTGATACACATATATTGTAGCACGCCCAAAATGGATTGTCAACGATTACCTTTCCGATGTAACAAATCGTTACACGTTGACGCTCATTATATATAATATGGAAAACTTTTATCTTCTTGTCATAAGCTTTGCTATTCGTTTTCCTTTTTTCGGACAGTCGAGGACGCCTGTCCCTACACACCTATATGTTGCTTCTTCCCTTACTCTCTCTCTTGATTTCTGCTCATCGTCATAGCCTTTTTGCATCACGCGACGATCGCGTGGTTTTCGAGATAAAAAAAGGACGAAGAATCACCATTCTTCGTCCTTTTTGCAGAACCCTTTTGCCGAATTTACGGTTGAACGTTCCCTTTTGCGATGTTGAGGGAGGAGATGAGCATCACGCGCAGATTCGTGCATGCCGAATCAAGCACTTTATATTCCGTTTCCGTAATATAATCGGTTCGGTACAAAAGCTCCAACCAATATCCCGTTTCATTGGCCTCCTTCAAGGCAATCTGCAGTTTGGCAATGAAATCTGCCCTGCCGTGTGCATATTGCGCCTCTCGAATATTTGCGCCGATGGACGTGCCGCTTCTTCCAATTTGATTGGACATGATGGATTCGCGCTTTTCTTTGAGTGCTTTTACCAGATTAATAATCTGAACAGAAAACTCCATGGATTGCGTACAAAGCTTGGAATCGGACATTCTTTTTTTCCTCGTTTCTGTGAAGCTGCGGCAAGGCCGCGTGAAGCTGCGCCTTCGGCGCGGTGAAGTGTTTCGCCTTCGGCTCAACGTGAAGCGAAGCATCCCGCTCTTCGCACCCTCATCGTGCCTTGCACTCTTCACGTGCGAAGCACGCTTCACGCCGAGCCTCTGCGAGGCTCTTCACGTTCCGCTTGCGGAACACTTCGTTCAAAAAATGCGCCTTTGCTTTGGCAAAGGCGCATTTTTTGCTGGGGTGAGTGATGGGATTCGAACCCACGGCCTCCAGGGCCACAACCTGGCGCTA
>CAYULZ010000139.1:0-3884 GCA_964445865.1 uncultured Lachnospiraceae bacterium
TTTGAGGGGCGTGTGGTTTACACCGTACGGGTTCAAGTCCCGTTTCTCGCACCAACAAAAAAGCCGAGGCAATTGCCTCGGCTTTTTTGTTGGTCTGTGCAAAGGGCTCGCAGAAACCGTCCACCGCCATCGGCGGTGGTACGGGCAATGTTTTTCGCTTTGCGATAGCAAATGGCGGCACGCTCGCCGCCAAGAAAAACTTGCCAAGGATGCGAAGCATCCGGGTTCAAGCTGTCCCGTTTCTCGCACCAAGCAAAAAGGACACCAAACGGTGCCCTTTTTACTTTTATTTAGCTGGGTATGATCAAGGTAGTCAATGCCTTTTTCTGCCCCTCCGTCGGCAGCTTCAGCTTGCCGTTATTCAGAAGAGAAACGAGGCAATGGAGTAAGAACCAACTGTCGGAATGAAAGAGGAATTGCAGGTCATACTCCTCCATTTTGCGCAGATGGGCGGGAAGGGAATCCAAAACGGTCTTGACGTAAGGCGCCTTGAGGGATTCAAATTCGTCCGCATATTTAGCTCGGATTTTCTCGCCGACAGCGAAAAGCTTCTTTTGGACGTCCTTGCTTGCGAGCCTGACGATCTGCCATACGGCCTTGAACTCTCCGTCATACTCTCCGCCCGTTTTGATATATCCGCGTTCAGCGAGCCAAGCGTACTCATCCTGGGAGAGAAGCTCTCCCTCGCATTCGCGTCTATGGAGAGACAACACACGTTCTGTATTGGCATAATCTGCATATTCTACCACAATTCTTCTTCTCGACCATTCGGTGTCAAGCTGCCAGAATGCCTGATTTTGAATGGGGGCTTTATCACTCGCAAAGCGATACGGCCCGCACCAATTCTTCATATATACGTAGTCCTCGGGCAATACCATATTGTCGGGCACAACCGTGGCAAGCGTAATGTTATGGGCGCCGTCGGGACGCAAGGTGGCTACCTCTCGAAAAGAAATTTTGTTTTTCATTGTGTGCTCATCATGTTCCGCGATGATATAAGGAATCAGCGCCCACAAAAGAAAGTTGCGGTCGGCGCGCGGAGCTTGTGTAAGCGTGATCGGCCCGTCTGTCTGTCCGCACAAAATGTCGGGATGATCGAGCAGCTCCGATGCGATCAGCTCGTCATATAAGTCGCCGGCGAACGAGGCGGCGGCCTTTTTATACATGGCATCCTTCATCGTCAGAAGCTCTGCCGTAGGCTCGCGGATGAGAAAATTGAGGATATATTTGTCCTGTAGCTTCTTTACGTAGTAGTATTCCTCCAGAGATGCGATCTCGCTTTCCACGTACACGGGCGACACGCCGAGATCATCGGCAATCTCGTTGATTGTTTTTGCCTCGTTGCGTACGCAATAACAGATATTCTGTACCAAGGTGGAATGGAAGAGCTCGTTCATGTTTTTTGTTCCGCACGAGCCGTTGATGGCGAGCGAGTTAAATTTGATGGGATTGAATTTCAGTTCACTTGCTTTTCTCATGGTATCCATACCTCTCTTCAATTCTTTTTTTGCTTCAAACAAGTGCCACTTGACCGTGCCGAGGGGAATATCCAGCTCCTTCGCAATATCGCTCTGCTTGCGGTTTTCAAAGTAGTACGCGATCACAATGCGCCGTTGCAGCCTTGACAGGTAGGCAATCTCGCGTTGTAACCGTTCGATTGTGTCCGCATTGGCATTGTCATCGAGTGCGGCTTGGGGATCGGCAACCAGCTCAGCGATCTCCTCCATGGATACGCCGATCGTGGCCTTCGCTGTGTCGCGGTAATAATTGCTCAGCGTATTGTGCGCAATCGTCCAAATGAATTTGCTCACGTCGCCAATGTTGTCTTTCACAAGGAGTGCACGATAGGCCTTCAGCACGATCTCCTGAGAAAGATCCTCGGCATCCTGTGTGTTTTTGCAGCGTTTGAGCGCAAAGCCGAAGATAGGCTTGAGATATTCGGTTATGGTGATTTCGGCATCTTGTCTTGTCACTTGCTTATACCTCGTTGAAAGCTTTCATCCATATAGACACGGATTTTGAAAAAGGTTGGATGGTTTTTCAAAAAATTATGAAAAAAGGATAGGGAAGTGCCCTATCCTATCTTTTTGGTTTACGTTGTCAACGGCCGAGATTGTCTACGTATCGACACGCGGCAAGCGCTGCAACTGCACCGTCGGCCGTGGCCGTGGTGACCTGACGGATTTCCTTCGTGCGGCAGTCGCCTGCGACAAAGATGCCCGCGACCTTGGTCTGGCAATTCTCGGTTGCCACGATATAGCCGTTCTGGTTGAGCGCGACGACGTCGGCAAAGGGCTCGTTCTCGGGCTTCTGTCCGATGGCAACGAACACACCGTCTACGCGGAGCACCGATTCTTCACCCGTTTCGGTATTTTTGAGACCAATCGACTCCAGCTTGCCCTCGCCGTTGAGTGCCGTTACTAAGGTGTTGCAGATTACGTCCACATTAGTCTTTTCCGAAACGGCGGACACAAGACGCCCCTCGCCCGTGAGGAAGCCGAGGTTTTGAAGCACGGTCACCTTTTTACAGATATCACTCAGCATGACCGCCTCCTGAAGGGCGGTATTACCGCCTCCGACAATGGCGACCTCTTGTCCTGCGAAGAACGCACCGTCGCAGACTGCGCAATAGGAAACACCCTCGCCGATCAACTCGTTTTCATTCGGAAGACCTAACTGGCGGTGCTTCGAGCCCGCCGCAATGATCACAGCCTTGCCCTCAAATTCGCCGTTGTCGGTAATCACGATCTTTTTGTCTTCACCGTCAATGATACGCGTCGCCTCGGCAAGCTCGATCTCCGCACCGTGGTGCAGAACCTGCTCCAGCATCATTTGTGCGAGGTCATTACCGCTGACCTGCATCTGCGTCGGGTAATTTTCAACCTTCGGGGAGAAAGTGATCTGTCCACCGAAATTTTCCTTTTCCAAGACCAGAACGGTCTTATCGGCGCGAAGCGCATAAAGAGCGGCAGTCAGTCCCGCAGGACCTGCGCCGATGATGATAATATCGTACATAAGAGAATTCCTTTCGTTTATGCGTCAGACAAGTATCCGGATCTTTTGCAAGATCCGGATACTATTTTTGGTTTACTGCTGATCGATGTACTTACGGATTTCGGAAACGTTGACGATCTTGCCGACCGCAACGTCGCCTTCCATGATCACGAGCGTGGGCGCCTTCTTGACGTCAAGCTTGGTAGCAAAATCAGGAGCATTCTCTGCATAAACCTTTTCAAAGGCCATGCCGGCATCGTTTAAGAACTTTTCTGCCATCTTACAGTTGGGGCAGGTTTTGGTAGCAAAGAGCATGAGCTTCTGGTCGCCACAAGCGGTATCGGCAGGGGCAGCTTCCGCTTCGGCAGCCTTGGGCGTGGAAGAGAAATCGCGCTTGGCCATCGAACCGGTGATATCATAGAGCTTACGCTCCTTGTACTCCTGTGCCTTACCGTCGTTCCAGTTTTGAACGGGACGGTAGTAACCGGTGATACGGCTGTAGACCTCAGTCTTTTCGCCGCAGTGCGGGCAGACGTATTTCTCGCCACTCAGATAGCCGTGGCTCTTACATACCGAGTAGGTGGGGGACAGGGTGTAGTAGGGGAGCTTGTAATTTTCTGCGATCTTACGAACGAGGGTCGCGGCAGACTCCCAGCTCGGCAGCTTCTCGCCGAGGAAGGCGTGGAATACTGTACCCGAGGTGTAGAGGGGCTGGAGCTCGTCCTGAATATCCAGCGCCTCGAAAATATCCTCGGTGTAGCCGACGGGCAGGTGAGAGGAGTTCGTGTAGTAAGGAGTCTCACCCTTTTCGGATGCCGTGATGATGTCGGGGAATCTCTTGACGTCGTGCTTAGCCAGACGGTAAGAGGTCGACTCGGCAGGCGTAGCCT
>CAYULZ010000140.1:0-3836 GCA_964445865.1 uncultured Lachnospiraceae bacterium
CGCTTCGGCCTGTTTCGTCTAAGACGAATTACACCTGCAACTATTTATTTCATCGCATACCTGGTATGCCTTTACGGTTTTTACGCCGTATTTCTAATATATATTATACTCCAATTCAATGAAAATGTCAATGATTTTTGCTATATCCGTCAAAAATAAATCCGAGCCTCAAAAAAATCGGATTTTTTCTTTAAAACCCCCGCTCCGCCAAGTCCTCGCAAAGCTGACGATAAAACGCCACCACCTTCTCCTTTTTCTTCTTGCGGGTCATGAAACACACGATCTCGTTGTGTGAAATGGAATCGTCGATACAATCTCCCTTGTATTCCCCAAATTGTGCAGACGTCTTACTCACCATGCCGTCCGAAAGATCGTTTTCATAATGGCGCGAGATCAAAAACGGAATACTCAACACAAAATCGGAGCTCGCCTTATGCATCGTTGCAGAATAGCTCTGACAGTAGATCCCCTGCGTTGTCAATTGATCCGCGGTGATCTCCACCCGTGATTCTAATTGCTTACACGCGGTGATCGCGTCAGGATGCTCGTCTTTCAAGAGCTTATAAAACGCATTAAACCAAAAGCCCAAAAACTTGAGCATAAACGACGGCAATTTCGTGATCCTCGTCGCCACTTGTGAACCCTTATGCGGCGTGCAAAGAGTGGTGAGCGAAGCCACCTTCTCCCCCATGCCGAGATTTTCGATCATGTAGATGGACTCCAAACCACCCTTGGAATGGGCGATAACGTTGATTTTCTCCACGCCCTCTTTTTCCAAGATCTCTTCGATCTGTTTTTTGAGCTGCGCGGCGTTGTTTTCGATCGTACCCACGCCGTCGGTATTCGCTATGTATACGTGATACCCCGCCTCGATCAATTTCTTTTGTATATGCACGAACGCGCGGAACACTTGTTGCTTCATCAAGATCCCATGCGCGAGAATGATCGGATACCTGGTAGCCACCTTTACGCCTCCTGAAGCTTTTTTATACGTTTTACACGACGGTCCAAAAGTCCTGCCAAGACGATCCAGACCGCCACCGAAATTGCGATAATCATAAGCACTTGCACCACCGCCGCCATGAAGAGATCGAGGCTTAAGATCATCGTCAACGTATCGTTAAAGAAGGAGCCCATCGCCTGCTCGGGATCAGGGAAAATAATAAAATGGAAATTTCTCCATGCCAGCGAAAGGAAATATTGCAAATCAATTTTATAATATAACGCCTGAAAGAGCGTGTACAGACAGAACGCGCCGATCAGCCCCACAAACGTGCCGTAGAAGATGAGCGTGCCCTTCAAAAGCTTGCCGCCCTGCCCTTGGATCGCGCGTATGATGAAATAGACCAACATCAAAGCGCCCGCGATCCCGCAAATGAGCGCGACCGTGCCAAGGGTTTGCAAAAGTCCCTTGACGTCCGCCATATGTACCACCGCCGTATCGCTGAAAATATTCACGCCGTCCGTTTCTACGCCGTTCAGTTCCACGCCGTCCATGACGAGCTCAAAACTCTCCGCGTCCGTGAATAAATAATTGATGATATGGTCGATGAGCTCGTTGAGCTGATCGTCGGTAAATCTCGCGAACTTTTTGCTGTCGCCGCCGATATAGGGAATGACCTTCGGGGTTTCCACGCCGTTTTCGTCCACCTGCGCGTACACGCCCGTCGCCTCGAATTGTTCGTAATAATACGTAGGCGAAGAAGCGATCGCAAACACCGAACCCACCGCCACAGCCAAAAGCAAGCAAAGATTAAATAAAAACGCCAAAATTCCGTCTATAATTTTCATGGTCTTATCCTTCGCTTTATAAAAGATATATTAAGTATAACAGTCTACGCGAAAAAAATCAATCACTTTCACGAAATTTTTATTTTTTAATAGCTTTTTTCTTTGAAATATGCTATACTTAAAACATTAAAAGCGAAAAGGACCATACCATGTACGAAACGAACTTAAAAGAGCTTGCAAATTCTCTCGGCGCAGACCTCGTCGGATTTTGCGAATTGTCCAATACTCCCGTAAAAGAGCTCCCCACGCATAAATATGCGATATCGCTTGGCGTAAAGCTTGCGGACGCCGTTCTGAAAACGATCGACGGCGCGCCGTCGTTTGTGTATTTCCAGCACTACCGCACGGCAAACGCTTTGCTCGATCAAATCGCCTTTCGGCTTGCGCGGGAGATCGAAAAATCGGGATATTCCGCCCTGCCGATCGCGGCGAGCCAGAGTTTAGGGAAAAACAACCCCTATCGCGGCGTCTTACCGCATAAGAGCGTCGCGGTTCTTTCGGGGCTTGGCTTTGTTGGAAAAAGCGGTTTGTTTTTATCGAGTGACTACGGCAGCAAAGTGCGCCTTGCGACCGTCATCACGGACATGCCCCTATCGAACGAGCTCCCCGTGATCGAAAACGGCTGTGGAGAATGTACGCTTTGCGAAAAGGCTTGCCCTGCGGGCGCGATCTTCGGAGCTCTCCCCACGACGGACGGAGCGCGGAACTTTGATGCGGAAAAATGCTCCAAGTATATGAAAGAACATTTCCAAGACGTTGGCAGAGGCAGCGTCTGCGGCGTGTGTATCAAGGTCTGTCCGAAGAATAAGTTGTGTTAACCGCATAAAAATACGCCCCCTTGACTCCCCACAGTGTCATTGCGTTCAGTTTACGATTCGCAAGGGCACTGAGTGCCCTTGCGAGCGTAGCGAAGCAATCTCATATGAATTATGGCATTATTTTATACGAGATTGCCGTGGTCACTTCGTTCCCTCGCCATGACAAGCATTGCTAATAGCAAGCTGAGCGCAATAACAAGCTGAGCGAATAGCAAGTTAAGTGCAATGAGAACTTAACGTCATTCTGTATTTCACCTCAACCCTGCCCCTTCCTTTTATAAAAATCGCCGCCCTTGCGAACGTTCGCAAGGGCGGTAATGTTATACCTTATTATACGAGATTGTTTTGTCGCTTCACTCCGTGCAATGACGCGCTAAATTTCTACATTTACCAAACGGCCACTTCACCATTCTCGTCATAATGCCAGTAGTTGCCGCTCGCCGTCGGCTCCGTTTCGCTGTAATAATAACGGGTCGCGGAAGTCAACGCGGAATTACTACCCTCAATTACGATCTTTCCCCATTCTTCTTCCGTTCCATGATAGTAAACTTTTGACAATTTACTAATAAAAGCACTATAATAAATTATTTTCACGTTCTTTCCTATAACAACGCTCTGTAAATTTTGAGTTGCACTAAACGCCCAAGTTTCAATGGATATTACGCTATCGGGGATAACGACTATATCCCTCAATTTACTGCATGCGCTAATATCTGCGAGCACTTTCGTTTGGGGATGTATTTCTATCTCACTACAGTCTTGGTCGATCACTCCCATCAACGCATGATAGGGATTGCTTTCAGAGCCCAAATATCTTGCATTCGCATATTCATTGTATTGCAAGTTGGGACAACCCGAAAACGCAGCAAGACCTATATGAATAACTTCGTCGCCCATCTCGACAGTTTCCAAATTACTGCAATTGTAGAACGCTTTATCTCCGATTCCAACTAAACCATCAGGAAGTTCTACGGATATCAATTGTGCACATTCCGCAAATACGTCATTTATAATGATCTTCGTGTCAGGGTGAATATCATAAAATTCCGCGTTCTTATCGATGACCGACATCAACGCATAATAATCATTGTCCGCCGAACCTAAATATTTCACGTCCCAAAATTCATTATATTCTAAACGGGAACACATGAAAAACGCATCGCTTGCAATGGAAGTTACGTTATTCCCAAGCGTGACCTCCTTTAAACTTCGGCAATGTGCGAATGC
>CAYULZ010000141.1:0-3834 GCA_964445865.1 uncultured Lachnospiraceae bacterium
CCACACCGGCATTTCTACCCGTGGGAGCGTTCCTTACTCGGTTCGCATTGTTTATTATACCATAGTTATATGCAGTTGTCAACCCCGTTTTGCAAAAAAATGAAAAAAGTTTTTATTTCCTTCGCTTTAATCCCCATTTGGACTCTCGGTGGGGGAGTTTTTGACGGATTTTGCCGCTTTTTTCGTATTTCTTCTCCACGAAAGCAGAGAAATGGTAAGACCGAGGCCGAGCAGGGCGACCCAAAGCGGCCACGCCGTCTTCGCCTCTTGAAGCAGAATTGGGCGAGTTACCTGCATGGCATCGAGATCGGGGAACCCTATCTGCATGACGGCATACAGCAGCACGACGTTGAGGAGCGCCTGCGCGGTCTTGGCGGCAAAATAAGGGCGAAAGGAGACGCCCGTCCGGTCGCACAGGCACATAACCTGAAAATGCACCGAAAGTCCCGACCAACCGAGGCACCACGCGCAGGCGTACATGGCCAGAGCGGTCGAGTCGCATGCGGCGGCACGCGCCACGCCGCCCGTCAGCTCAAAAAAGCCGACGAGCAGGGCAGAGAGGGGGCTTGGTAGGTTTTGCAGAGCGGGCAGCCCCTCAAGACAGGCGACGAGGGTTGCAAAAAAGCAGACGAAGGCGCAGACCGAGAGCATGCTGCGCGCCGAGCCTGCGATAGCATCGGTAAAGCGAGAGATGGTCGAGGGAGACACTGCATTCGTTGCGGCGGACTTGGGGGTGGGAGAATCGACTTTTGGAATCAAAAAGCGGCAGAGAATACCGATGAGCAGGGCAGAGGTCAGTGTGATGCCGTAGAGGAGGAGGCCAAATCGATGCGAGCCGAACAGCGCGATACCGACTGCACTGATGACGAAGGCTGAGCTTGGCTGATTGCAAAAGCAGAGCAGATGGCAGAGCTCGGCACGTGAGATCTGTTCCGCCTCGTAAAGCCCCACCGCACTTTTTGCGCCGATGGGAAAACCGCAGAGCGTGCCGAGAATGACAGCCGATGCGCCCGCGCCGCCAATGCCGAGCGTACGGCGAAAAAGGGGAGCGCAGAGGCGGCCGATCCCCGTAGCGACGCCGCTTCGGACGATTAGCTCGGATACGACCATAAAGGGAAAGAGGGACGGAATGACGGTCTTCGCGCAGAGTGACAGCGCTTCGCGCATGGCCGCAATGGCACGCTCGGCCTGAAGGAGAAGAAGAAAAAAGCCAAGCGCGCTCATCAGGCAAAAGACGACCGTTCCTGCGGACAGACGAAGGGGACGTTCCCGCTTGGCGGAGCTTTGGATTTCGTGCTTTGCGGTCATGCATTGGCCTCCCGAGGCATAGAATATGGCAGAAATGCCGTTGCTACATTGTACGGCGCGCGTGTGCCGAATATGCAAGGTATGCGGGATAGGAGGCTGGCAGATGAAGAAGAAAAAGCGAAACGTAACGGTTGAGAATGAGCGCGAGGGCTGGCGTGAGCGTATGAGTCGTGCGCTCGATATCCCCCCCGACCTTTGGCCGGGAGGAAGCCTTGTGGAGATTCGCGGGCGGCATGCGATGACGGTGCGAGGAAACGGAAAAATTCTTGTATACACCCCCGAGGAGATCTGCGTGGAGCTTAAACAGGGCGTGCTGTCGGTCAAGGGGCGTCGGCTCGTTTGCACGTCCTATTACGTCGGTGCACTCGGCATCGAGGGGAAGATTGACGAGGTCACGTTCGGTGACGCCATCGTGTGTGCCAAGGGCGGTGAGCACCGATGATCCGTCCGTTTCACTTTCTTCTCGGGTATCGGCGCCTACGCGTCAGTCGCGCGGTTGCCGGGGAGGTGCTTAACCTCTGTCAAAGCCATGGCTTCGTTTATCGGAGCTTTGAATTTTGCGACGACTATGCGTGCCTCGAATGCACGCCGCCGACGGCCAGGCGTCTCGGCGAGGCCTGCCGTGCGCGGGGAATTGCCGTTGTGGAGGAGCCCGTGCGCGGATTGCCCGGCCTCGTCGGCCGCTACCGATACCGTTGGGGCATCTGGGTTGGCATTTTCGTGTTTGCGGCCATTGTCTTTTGCTCGGGACTCTTTGTCTGGGACATTCGCGTGGAGGGGAACGAGCGCCTGGAGGACGAGGCGGTGATTGCCGCGCTTCGCGAGCAGGGATTGCACGTTGGCAGCGTTCGCTCGCGTCTTGACATCGATGCGCTCGAGAACCGCGTGCTCCTCTATTCCGACGAGATCTCGTGGATCAGCGTCAATATCATCGGTACGGTGGCAAACGTCGAGCTTCGCGAGGTCGAGCCGATCACGCCGTCGCCCCCCGATTACGCGGCGGCCAATCTCGTGGCGGCGCGCGGCGGCGTGATCGAATGGTTCGAGGATATTCGCGGCAACGTTGCCGTAGAGATCGGCCAGGCGGTTGGCGAGGGGGATCTGCTCGTCGGCGGTCTGTATGGAACCGAGGAAAAGCCCGCCCACTATACCTGCGCACGCGGCAAGGTGATGGCGCGCACCGAGCACGATTTTACGGTCGAGATCCCCCTCCAATATGAGAAAAAAGTGTATACGGGGCGCGTAACGGTGGAAAAATATCTGATTTTCTTTGAAAAAGAAGTAAAATTTTTCGCAAATAGTGGAAATTCACCCATGACTTGTGATACAATAGATACGGTAGAGTATTTTCAAACCCACGGCGGCTCGCAGCTGCCCGTCGGAATCCGCACGGTGCGGCACTACGAATACGAATGGCGATCTGCCGAGCGAAGTGAGGAGGTCGCGATGACGCTGGCCTATGATACGCTTCGTTATTGTATGGAGGCCGAGATGCCGGGGGCGATGCTTGTCCGAAAGCGCACGCACGGGGAGCTCTCGGATACGGCGTACGTTCTGCATGCCACCGTCGAGTGCATTGAGGATATCGCAAAAACCGAGGAAATAAAAATCGAAGGGATCTCGGAGTAAGCTTCGAGAGAAGGATCTATGAATCAAAAAACGGTAGCTTTGGAAAACGCAGAGCTGACGGCACGGCTGTTCGGAAGCTTTGACATCAACGTACGCATGCTGGAGAAGGCGTTTGACGTAAGCATTCAGAATCGCGAGGGCGACGAGTGTGACGCCGTGACCGTTAAGGGCGAGGACGCCGAGGGCGTCCGCATGGCGGCCGATGCTATTCAACATCTGAAAAATATGGCGCGCTACAACGAAATGCTGACCGAGCAGCAGGTCCAATACGTGGTCGACATGGTGCGCGCGGGTCGGGAGGAGGAGCTACGCGGTCTCGAGCAGGAATGTATCTGCATCACCACGCGCGGAAAGCCCATCAAGGCCAAGACGGTCGGTCAGCGGCGCTACGTGCAGGCGATCGAGAAGAATACGCTCGTGTTCGGTATCGGCCCTGCGGGAACGGGTAAGACCTTCCTTGCCGTGGCGATGGCCGTGCGTGCCCTGCGCGAAAAGCAGGTGGATCGCATCATTTTGACGCGCCCCGCGATCGAGGCAGGGGAGAAGCTCGGCTTTTTGCCGGGCGATCTGCAAAGTAAGATCGATCCCTACCTGCGCCCCCTTTACGACGCGATGTACGAGATGATGGGCGCGGAGAACTATCAGAGGCAGCTTGAGAAGGGCGCGATCGAGATTGCCCCGCTTGCCTACATGCGTGGCCGAACCTTGGACAATTGCTTCATTATTCTCGATGAGGCGCAGAATGCCACGCCCGAGCAAATGAAGATGTTTCTGACCCGTCTCGGCTTCAACTCCAAGGCGGTCGTCACGGGCGACCTGACGCAGACCGACTTGCCAAGTGGGCAGAAGAGCGGCCTTTCGGTGGCGGTGAAGATTCTCGAGGGCGTCGAGGACATC
>CAYULZ010000142.1:0-3646 GCA_964445865.1 uncultured Lachnospiraceae bacterium
TACCTTCCTCACCCTTAATATAGCTTGCTGAAAGGCGCATTTTGTCTGCCAACATATTGGGGTACATATATGGTAGGGTCTCAATGATCTTAACAATATCTTCGTAATGATCCTCTCCCTTTTCGAGTTCCAAATATGTGTAAACGTGAATGATGTTCTGCTTTGTGCGACAGGTACAGAATACATCTTGAGATATGCTGATGATCTGACCACCCAGTTCAAATGCCTTATTCAC
The DNA here is from genome assembly GCA_964445865.1 of uncultured Lachnospiraceae bacterium. Taxonomy (GTDB): domain Bacteria; phylum Bacillota; class Clostridia; order Oscillospirales; family CAG-272; genus HGM12713. The sequence continues at coordinate 236 of CAYULZ010000142.1, forward strand.
GATCTCGTCGCCACGATCCACGTTGTAGGCATACAGTTCCATCAATTCAGTTTTGAGCTGGATCGAGGCAGGATAATGTTTCAAGCCATCCAGTAGGATCTGCTCCGCCTTTTCAAAATTGTTCCAAAAATACTTGTTTTTCTCCAAGCGGATCTCCTCGATTTCCTTTTCCACGTTGCTTACATCGAAATCGAACAGCTCGTCCAAGGACACCTTGAAAAAAGCAGCCAAGGTAGGAATCATGGTCATATCAGGATATGAGGCTCCCATTTCCCATTTCGAAATAGCCTGCGCTGAGATATTTAGGGCTGTGGCCAACTGCTCTTGGGTGAGATTATTGGCTCTGCGAAGCTCACGGATTTTATTACCGAGATTCAATTGTTTACTCCTTTTATTTCATTTCGGAGGCGCCTTCCGGATTATATTATACCATATCAATCAAATGTAGTCAAACATCCCGTTCTTGAACTTTTTCAACTGTTAGTTGTGACGGTTGAAAAAAGCACGCCGAGAGCACTTTAGTTGCTCTCGGCATTTTCGTATTCATTCTAAACCTACTTTATCGCAGGTACGCCAAAGGGTGCTCTTTCTTTTACTCTTCATCCTTGGAATCAGCGGATGCCGAAACACCGGCGAGAGGATTCTTTTGCATGGCCTCCTCCATATGCTGATTGCTGACGTGCGTATAGATCTGTGTGGTATTCAATTGCTCGTGGCCGAGAATATCCTTGAGCACGCGGACGTCGACGTTACCCGTCTGATACATCAGTGTCGCTGCTGTATGGCGTAGCTTATGTACCGAATAATGCTTGGATTCAAGGCCTGCCATGTCCAGATACTTGTATACCATCCATTGTACGGTCTTGACACTGATCCGTTGCTCGCGGCTACTCAAAAAGAGGGCATTCGACGAGCTCTTTATCTTCTCCCGATTCAAGCGCTCCTCCATGTAAGCGGCCAAGGCCTCACGGCAGGCGTCGTTGAAATAAACGATGCGCTGTTTGTTGCCCTTTCCCGTTACACTAACCGAGCGCAGCTCACGGTCAACGTCGGAAAGATTAATCCCTACAAGCTCGGAAACACGCATACCACAGTTAAGAAAGAGGGTAATGATAGCGTAATCGCGCACGCGGTTTTTCGACTCTTTATCGCTTTTGACGGCGTTCAGCAGATCAAGGCTTTCTTCCAGCGATAGATATTTTGGCAACGCCTGCTTTTTCTTCGGTGCCTCGATGTTCACGGCGGGGTTTTCCTCGAGCATCATACGCTTAACGGTCAGATATTTAAAAAAGCCTTTAATAGCCGAAAGCTTGCGGGACTTGGCCGCCGCCATGTTGCCACGCACGTTGTCGGTATACATCAAAAACTCGTAAATATCCTCTTGGGTGATATTTTTAATGTATTCCAAATCAACACATCGAATATCGATTTGTTCAAACTCATCGGAATCGGGAGAAATGCGCTGATCACGCGCCAATAAAAATCGAAAAAACGTGCGCAAATCGAGCAAATATTCCGATATTGTTTTTTCGGACGCATTCTGAATGGCAGCTTTATAAGATGCAAACTCGCGCACTAGCGGCGGTAGCGTTTGCAAAGGAACGGCGTAATTCATAAAGGGAACCTCCGTAAAAATCAAAAGGATTCATTAATATTATATAAATTAAATGCTTGATTTTAGTGGATAAAGTGTAAATTTTTATTCATTCTTCTTGAAAAAGGCTTGCGAATTGATTATAATAAGGGTGTTCATTTCCATAAAACCTTACTTTGGAGGACAAATGAAAGACTTTTTCCACCGGTACTCTTACAGTATCGTCAAAATGTTTGTAAATCAATTCGCCATATCCATTTTTGGAACGATGCTTTCTATGGCGACCAGCGCCACGGAAAATGATGTATTTACCTTGGTCGTCAGTATCTTTTCGATCGTTTTCTATCTCTTTCTGCTGTACACCATGATCTGGGAGATCGGCGCCAAGGATAAGATCTCGGTCGACGTCGGCAAAAAGGAATATCGACCTATGACGGGTCTGTATATGGGAATTGTCGCCAACGTCCCCAATCTCTTGTTTGCCATTGTATACACGATCGGCTATCCCTTTATGGCAACCTACAAATGGGCCGGAACCATGAACCTGATCGTAAGATTGTATAGCGTCATCTGCGAGGGCATGTATCTCGGTATTACCACAGTACTGCCGTTTGGTGCGGAAATAAAGCTCAACCACATGTGGTGGACGTATTTCCTGATCACTGTTCCCGCCATAGTAACCGCAACCCTTGCATACTATATCGGTCACAAGGACTTCCGATTCATCTCGCTGTTTACCTCCAAAAAATCGGGAGCAAAGGCGAGCAAAAAATAACAATGATCAGCCGTCGAAGCGATCCCAACGGTTATCCGTAGGGGGCTTCGGCGGTTTTTGATTTTTCGGCGAACGAAAATCAAGAACTGCAGTATTTTTACGACGGCGATGGCGTGCCAGCGGTACATAAACAGCCATTATAACCACGAAGACAACAAGGGTGATCGCCGTTCTACGCGAAAAGAAGAGGCTCTTCATGGTCTCCAAAAAGGTAAGGATCGCGTGTGCCTCCACGTCCTCTGCGGCAATCAGCTTGGCGTGGCAGATCCACGTATCTCCATAATACACGTCCGTCCCGCCAACGACACTACCTGCCGTTATCGGGGCATCCCATGTATCCCGATGCAAGTATGAAAAGAAGCTCAAATCCTCGGCAGTCGTTTCTTCGGGAAGAAGCGCATAGAGATCGTTTTGAAGAACGCAGGGAACGGTCGCAACGCCCTCCTTATCCTTGGGCAGCGCCAGACGTACCGTGGCCTCGCACATCACGTCACCCGCCTTGGCAATCGGTACGTAAACACAGTACAGATACGCATATTGCAAAAGGCGATAAGCAAGCGAAAAGGAATTGGGAATTCCTTGTGACGTACCGCCTGCTCCCATCACGATACACAAATACCGCGATCCGCTGTATTCGGCATAGGTAGCTACACAGTATCCGCCTCTGTCGGTCATGCCGGCAATCAAACCCTTTGCGTATTTACTCTGACAGCCTTGATAATAATAGGGACTGATCAGCGCATTTCGATTGTAGATCAACTTGCTTTCGTCCTTATTCCGCAAGGTAAAGGAATAAGAAATTGCTGAGCTGACCGTCATATACAGCGTTGATTGAATGGCTTGCTTGGAAAGCGTGACGACGTCGGCAAGCGTCGTATACATGCCTGTCTCATCCATACCGCTCGCGTTTGTATAATACGTTTCCACACACCCCCATACCTTGACACGCTCGTTCAGACGGGTGACAAAGGTCGATTGTGAGCCGCAGACAAGGCAAGCGAGAATGTCAGTAGCGTCGTTATATCCGCCACAGATCGAAGCG
>CAYULZ010000143.1:0-3645 GCA_964445865.1 uncultured Lachnospiraceae bacterium
TGATCTTTATCAACCAGCTCCGCGAAAAGGTGGGTGTCATGTACGGCAATCCCGAAACCACCCCCGGCGGCCGCGCCCTCAAGTTCTATTCCTCGGTACGTATCGACGTACGTAAGACCGAGCAGCTCAAGAACGGCACCGACGTATACGGCAACCACGTGCGCTGTAAGGTCGTGAAGAACAAGGTCGCGCCCCCTTTCAAGACGGCCGAGTTTGACATTCTGTACGGCAAGGGCATTTCCCGCGCGGGTGAGATCATTGATTACGCCATTTCTCTCGATATTATTAAAAAGAGCGGCTCGTGGTTCTCGTACAACGGCGAGCGCATCGGGCAGGGCAAGGACAAGGTGCGTCAGCTCATCGAGTCCGATCCCGCATTCCTCGCCGAGCTCGATGCGAAGATCCGCAGCATGAAGGATCAGCTTCCCGAGGGCGAGGAGGAATTCGAGCTCGACGACGAGGATGAATTTGATATCCGCACCATGGATGATGAGGATCTGACGTGACGGTTTCGATCGTCTCGCTGACCGCGCACGGCATGGACGACGTTTGCGTTTCCTTTGCTATCTCCAACGGCACCGATACCCAGACCGAGCGCCTTGTGGTCTCCGCCGCGACCGTGGCCGATCTGCGCCTTTCTGTCGGTGACTGCAATGAGGCTTGCTTTGACGCGGTGCTTGCTGCCGCACAGAAGCACGAGGCGACCCGCCGCGCGCTGTCGATTCTCTCCTTTGGTCGCCAGTCGCCGAAGGCACTCGTGCGCAAGCTCGTGCAAAAGGGAACCGACCGTGAAAATGCAACAGAGGCCGTGAAAGGATTGCTTCGCCGCGGCTATTTGAATCCGCGCGCCGACGCCTACGCCGAGGCTACCGCTTGTCTTGTCAAGGGGTGGGGAAGGACGCGCATCACCTCGTCACTCTACGAAAAGGGCTATGCCGCCCCAATCGTGAAGGAAGCACTCGATTGCCTTGACGACGACGGTGTGGATTATGCCGAGAATTGCGCCGCACTCATGCGCCGCCGCTTTCCCGATCACCCAACCGATCCTCGCGAGCGTGCGAAAATGTACGCAGCTCTCGCGCGCTACGGCTATACCTCGTCGGATATCCGCGAGGCGTTGCGGTTGCTTGATCAAGAAACATAAATCTTTGAATGATTGGAGCGCGAAACCCATATGGATGAGTTAGGCATTGAAGAATATATTTGCAAAGAATTATCATTGGATGAGCAAAAAATCGCACTTGATTTTATCAGTTTTTTAAAAGATAATGACCTTGTCTTTTACAAAGATAATGGTGAATGTTGGAAGGATAAAATATATTTTTGGGTAAAATCGGATAATGAAAGAGATGAATGTATTTGCTTCATCGCAATCAAAGATCCCGATGAAAAAAATAATCATTGGACGGTTTGGTCTGATGATATGAGTTCTGAATGCTTTGCACGATACAATGTTGATAGTGAAATCAAGGAGCTTGCTTGGAAAAAAATCGATCATTGCGGCCATTGTGGCTCTTGCGGCGGTGGTCGACGTAAAGTGATCTTTGGTAAGACTTTTGATGGTGTTTGTGGCTGTACGTTTCGAGTGGATAATCCGAGTTGGGATGATTTGTCGTTTCTTAAAAAAATGGTGGAAATAAGAATAGAAGAAATCAAGGATTATGCTTGCTAAATGTGTTTTTGCCTTATTTTACTAAAAAATAAAAAAACGCCAGTCGGCTGAACGGGCGTTGTTTTTGACGAAGAATTTGAAAATTTGATGAAGCGCAAACAGGACATTTGATCGGTCAAATGCCAATGGGCTAAGCCCAACCCCTTGCAACGACAGAAAGAGCAAACACGCAAGACGAAAAATCTTGTATGTCTGCTCTTTTTCTGTTGGGGTTAGTTTAGAGTTATGAGGCTCGCTTGCTCGCCGTTATATGAGCTTGCACAGCAAGCGTTATGATATGATTGCCCATCTAACCTATAACTTGGCGAAGCCAATCATAACTATGCGAAGCATATCATAACTGATAACTTGCCCATAAGGGCAATCATAGTTTTAGCGTGTTCTCTGTTAAGGAGAACACGCTAAGCCGACGGGCGTTTTGTCATCAATAGCCGTTCAGATGGAACTGTTCCATGATGCTTGGGAAATCCTTATAGGTATAATTGAAATCGAAATAGACGTTCGCAAAGCCGTCGATCGTGCCCGTGCAGGCGTATTGCCACATGCCGAGCTGGTCGCCGAAGGTCCAGGTGAACACCTCGGTCGTAGGGTAGGGAGTCGTGATGTCGCGGTAGCGCGCGTACCAGATATCAAAGAGCGCCGTGCAACGCGCGGTTTCCAGGTTGTTCTCGAGCCAATCGCGGTTGGTGTAAAGACCGCAATAAAATCCCTTTTCCTGCATGCGGCTGATAAACGCGACACAAAAATCGGTCAGCGTTTTGCGATCAGGGAGCTCGGGCAGAATGCTGTCGGTGGGATCGTCGTCGAAGGAATCGTTTTCGATGTCATAATAAACGGGATATTCGAGCTGCTTGTCCGTCAGCCACTCGGCTACGAGATCGGCATCGGCTTGATTTTGCTCGATGGTGTCGGCGTAGGTGAAGAAATATACGCCAACGTCAAGCCCGGCCGCCTTGGCCGCGGCATAATCCATTTCAAAAGTAGGCTCCATGCCGCCCGCCGTGCCGTTGTCACGCGGGGTGCTTCCTATTTTTAATATGACGTAATCAAAGCCCGCGTTTTTAATCGCGGCCCAATCCAACGGCGCATAACTGCCGTCCGGATTTTTCTTGTGGTTGTACTTGGATACGTCAAGTCCCTTGGCCAGCACCGTCGTGTTCTGCGTGTAGGCACTGGGAAGCAGATCGGTGTAGTGCACGTAGGCCTTATAATGATAGGTACAAACGTTACATTGATATTCGGTGTAGCCCGACTGCGTGCAGGTGACATTTACGCGCGAGGTCGTGAAGGTGTGACTCGGCGCGGTCGGCGTGTCATCGTATTGATAATCGCAGTGCTCGCAGACGTGACGGATATATCCCGCCTCGGTGCACGTGGCATCGACCGTCTTTTCGGTCAACGCGTGGTTTAGGGGCGCCACGTAATTGGCGGTGTACGAATAGCCGCAATCGGCGCAAAGATAGGCGGTGTAGCCCTGCGCCTCACATGTTGGTGCGAGAACCGTGCTTTGCATGCGATGGCCACTCGGTGCGACAATGTCCGTCGCGTATTCGTATCCGCAGTCGAGGCAGGTGTGAACGACCTTGCCCTCCTGGTCGCAGGTTGCCGTGATTGCTTGGTCGGTCAAGTGTGTGTGCTGGCACGCTCGCTCGCAGGACGTAAGTAGCGAAAGGGAGACGGACAACAAGGCGAGGCACGTTGCCAAAGCGGAAAGTGGGATTTGTTTTTTCATAGGCTTGTCCTTCTTGAGGTCTTTTGTTGAGGCCATTATATCAAAGATGATGCCGATTGTCAACGGATTTTTCTGTCGCAATTTGGGATTTTGGAAAAATATTCAAGATTTTTACTGTTGGGACGCGCTTTGCGGGTCGCTTTTTTGGTGAAAAGAGAGAAAAGCCAAAGAAAATGAGGAAATTTGAAAAACCCCCTTGACAAAGGAAAAGAAAGGTGGTAAAATAATCGAGCCGCACTCA
>CAYULZ010000144.1:0-3623 GCA_964445865.1 uncultured Lachnospiraceae bacterium
CCAAGAGAATGAAAAAAATCGCGAGATACCTTGACAGGCGAGGTATCTCGTGTTATAATAGTCACAACAACAAAAAAGGAGGCGCACGCCATGTCCATTGCCGCCGACCTGATCCGAGGAAATACGGATACCATCATATTGGCCCAATTGGTCGCTCACGATAGCTACGGCTACGAGATCAACAACGCCATACGCCGTGCCACCGACAACCGCTATGAGCTCAAGGAAGCGACGCTCTATACCGCCTTTCGCCGCCTTGAGGAATCCGAATACATCTCGTCCTATTGGGGCGACGAAAACAGCGGAGCGCGCCGCCGTTATTACAGCATCACGCAAAAGGGGCGCGAGCATTACCGCCAGCTGGTCGACGATTGGAATCTGTCTTACGAAATCATTTCAAAACTGATCCTGCAAAGCAACGGCTTTACTACGGAGGGCTTATGAGAGAGCAATTAAAAATCTATCTGGACAGCGTTTTTGCCTCTGCCGCAAAAACCAAGCGAAACAATGATTTGCGCGAAGAAATTCTCGCCAATCTCTACGACAAATACGACGGCTACGTGGCCGACGGCGACTCCCCCGAGGAGGCCTACCGCAAAACCATTGCGGGGATCGGCGACCTTTCTTCCCTCTTTGAGAGGCTCGAAAAAGAAGAACCGACTGCGTCTACTACTGTGCCTATCCGTATTCCCCTGGAATCCGATAAGCAACGTGAGAGCTATCCCGCCATTCGCGCGATCCTGCTCGCCGGTGCCATTTTCCTTTACATTCTTTCCTTCGTTCCCGTGATCATTTGGCCGAGCGCGATCGCGCCCGCGATGATGTTCCTAATGATCGCGATCGGCACGGGCATGATCCTCTCCTCCGCGATTTTCCGCACGCATACGGTATCGGCCGACATCGGCGCAGACGAGCGCAAAAGGCTCAAGCGCGTGCACACGCTGGCCACGCTGATCTTAGCCGCCGCCGTAATGGGCTACATTCTCTGTGTGTGTCCCATTCTGATCTTTGCGGAGCTACTCTATGCAGAGCTCATCGGTGTCGCAGGCTTCTTCGTCATGATTGCCCTCTCCACCGTGGCGCTCATTCTGCGCAGCACGTTACTCGGCGAGCAGCTTGCTAAAATCGATGACGAGAACACCCCCAAATCGACACCGCAACAAAAAAAGACAGAGCCGCAAAAAACGATTGCCGACAAGATCTTTGCGATCGTTTCGGGACTGTATTGGCTCGCTGTCGTCTGCCTTTACTTTATTTTCAGCATCATAACCAACCGTTGGGGCACGAGCTGGATGATCTTTATTCTTGCGCTGCTCTTCCACGGAATCGTACACGGCATTTTCCGACTCGTCAGCCGCAAGGGTACGGCAGGACCGATCGTCAAGATCGTGATCTGCTCGATCCTTTTCGTCGCCCTGCTTCCCCTCGGCGTCGGCTTCTCGCTCTCGGAGCTTCCGCACATTTCTTTTAATTTGGAAACCTACAACGACGTCGGCTTTGAATATGGCAACGCAACGCTTACAGAAACGAACATCGAGGAGCTGGATATCGATTGGACGAGTGGCACGGTCACCGTCCGTTACCACGAGGGTACGGAGCTCGTGATCCGCGAGCACCCACACGGCACACAAAACGATATTTGGGATATGGACGATCAGCTCCGCTACCGTGTGGAGGGTAGCAGACTAACGATCAAGCAAAGCTCCCCCGCTGTCGGCATTTTCTTTGGAAAAAAGGATGAGGCAAAGGATCTCGAGATACTCCTCCCCACAACCGTCTCTCTAACCGAATTCAGTCTGGATAACGTATCGGCCGAGGTCACATTGAGCGATCTGCGCAATTGCCGCACGATCGATGTGGAAACCGTCAGTGGCAACGTCACGCTCAACGGTTGTACGGCAACCGAGATCAATCTTTCGGGTGTTTCGGGCACCCTTCGTCTGAACGATTGCGAGGCCACCGAATGGGATACGGAGACCGTTTCGGGAGAGATTCATGCAAGCCTTGTCAACCACCCCATCGGCATCGATCTGGAAACCGTATCGGGATCGGTATATCTGACGCTCCCCGCCGATCTTCCGGGCTTTACGCTTACCGGCGATACGGTCTCGGGGACTCTCGAGATCGGCTATGCCTGCGATCAAACGGGCGACCCTTTTCGCTATGGAAACGGTTCGACTAAGATCGATTTCGAAGCGGTCAGCGGCGATCTGATTCTCAAGCCTGCAACGTAAAAAATTACAAAAAAATGCGTAGCCGCATATGCGGCTACGCATTTTTTATTTTATTAAAAGTCAGATCACGCGAACCTTACGGACACCCTCGATCTCCTCAAGCTTAGCGAGAGCCTTTTCGCAAACGTCGCCCTTGATGTCGACCATGGTGTACGCGTTATCACCCTTGGACTTGTTGATCATGTTCTCGATATTCGTACCGTTCTCGGAGAGCGCCGCGGTGATCTGCGAGATCATGGCAGGCACGTTTGCGTGCAGCACGCAGATACGCTTGTCGCCGCCGAAGGGCATCGAAACGTTCGGATAGTTGACGCTGTTCTTGATGTTACCGTAGCGCAGGTACTCGTCGAGCTCCATGGCAGCCATGACAGCACAATTGTCCTCGGACTCGGCAGTCGATGCGCCCAGGTGAGGAATGGCAACGATACCCTTGACACCGATGACGTCCTCGGTCGGGAAGTCGGTAACGTAGGAGGCAACCTTGCCTGCCTCAAGAGCGGCCTTGAGATCGGTAGCGTTGACGAGGTCGGCGCGTGCGAGGTTGATGATGCGAACGCCCTTCTTCATGATCGCGAGCGACTCGGTATTGATCATGCCCTTGGTCTGGGGCGTGGAGGGTACGTGAAGCGTTACGTAGTCAGCGGCCTTGAATACGTCCTCATAGGAGGCAGCCTTGACGACGTTGTGGTCGATGTTCCATGCGGCGTCGACGCTCAGGAAGGGGTCACAGCCGATGACCTTCATGCCAAGAGAAACAGCGGCGTTGGCAACGAGTCCGCCGATGGCGCCGAGGCCGATGACGCCGAGCGTCTTGCCTGCGATCTCACAGCCTGCAAACTGGGACTTGCCTGCCTCAACGGCCTTGGCAACGCCCTCGGTTCCTGCGAGCGTGTCTGCCCACTTGATACCGCCGACCACGTCACGTGAAGCGAGCATGAGCGCGCAGATAGCGAGCTCCTTCACGCCGTTTGCGTTCGCACCGGGGGTATTGAATACGACGATACCCTCCTCGGCACAGCGGTCGACAGGGATATTGTTGACGCCTGCACCTGCACGGGCGATGGCAAGCATCTTCTTGCCGAACTCCATATCGTGCATAGCCGCAGAGCGAACCATGATGGCATCGGGATTTTCGATGGTCGTGCCAACGGCGTACAGATCGCGATCCAGCTTATCGGTACCGATGGCGGCGATCTTATTCAAGCAAAGAATATTTTTCATGATCAGATTTCCTTTCTAATAGGCACAGGACACGGACGCGCCGTGTCCTATGTAAAATTTTTATGTTATGCCTTGGGATTCTCAGCGGCAAACTTTTTCATGAATGCGACGAGTGCCTCTACGCCCTCGTAGGGCATAGCATTGTAGATCGAGGCTCTCATACCGCCA
>CAYULZ010000145.1:0-3600 GCA_964445865.1 uncultured Lachnospiraceae bacterium
TCGTCTCGCTTCGCGAGCCACCTCCCTTTACACAAGGGAGGCTAAAAATGTGTGCGGCGAGAAAAAGGGAATTAAATATCTCGCGGACGACAGAGCGTCTCCCACGAGAGGACGCGAGAGGTCTCGAAGAGCTCGTCGCACGAAAGGGCGACGGCTGAGCTGGCACTGCCTGCCGCGGGGTAGACGACGTCAAAGCGACGGAGCGATTCGTCGAGATACACGCGCACGCCCGTGTCGGGAAGCGCGAAGGGACAGATACCGCCGACGGCATGTCCCGTCATAGCCAGCGCCTCGTCGGGGGAGAGCATGCGCGCCTTGAAGCCGAAGCGGTGCTTAAAGCTGGCGTTGTCGATCTTGTAGTCACCCGCGCAAAGGATCATGATGCAGCCGCCGTCCGCATCGTGGAGGGTGATGCTCTTGGCGATCCGCGCGCCCTCGGTACCGAGCGCCTCGGCGGCAAGCTCGACGGTCGCGCTCGAAACGTCAAATTCACGCACGCGGCCGTCAAGCCCGAACGCGGCAAGATAATTTTTCACTGCTGAAACTGACATACGATACCCCGTATCTATAAATTCTCATCTTACATTATATCAAATTTTTTTCATTTTGAAAAGGGTTTTTTCTGTTTTTTTACAATTCTTCTTTACAAAAAGCCACAGATGGAGTAAAATATAAGCTGAACCGATAAAAAATCTTCAAATAAGGAGTTTGATATAACCAGATGAGATACCGTGTGGAGAAACAAAGCCATAGCCCCGCCTATATGCAGCTGTATGCCCATTTGCGTCGCGATATTGTCGACGGCGTGTATCCGAACGGCGCAAAGCTCCCCTCCAAGCGCCTGTTGGCCGAGGAAACGGGGGTCAGCGTCATCACCGTCGAGCACGCCTACGACATTCTTTGCGATGAGGGCTACGTCGAGGCGCGGCAGAGAAGCGGCTATTTCGTGGTCTATAAGCGCGACGATTTTCTTTCCGAAAAGGAAGAAGCGGTGTCCGCACCTGTTTCCGTCAGCCATGCGCACGCGGCGCGAAGCGATTTCCCCTTTTCGGTGCTGGCAAAGACCATGCGGCGAGTACTCGCGACCTATGGCGACCGCATTCTCGTCAAGTCGCCCAACCGCGGCTGCCCCGAGCTTCGTCAGGCCATTGCGGGTTATCTCGGGCGTAGTCAGGGCATTTCGGTAGGGGCGGAGCAGATTGTCATCGGATCGGGTTCGGAATATTTGTACAGCTTGATCGCTCAACTGCTCGGCAAGGATCGTTGTTTTGCGCTCGAATCCCCCTCGTACGACAAGATCCGAAGCGTATACGAGGCGAGCGGTGTGCGGTGCGAGCTCTTGAGACTTGCACGCGACGGCATCAAGAGCGCGGAGCTTGCGCGCACGGCGGCGACTGTGCTTCATGTCACGCCCTTCCACAGCTTTCCCAGCCACGTTACCGCCGACGTCTCCAAGCGCAACGAATATCTCGCGTGGGCCGAGGCGCGTGACGGCTACGTCATTGAGGATAACTACGACTCCGAGCTAACCGTGTCGCGCAAGAACGAGGACACGCTGTTCGCCATGTCGGGTGGGGAGCGCGTGATTTACTTAAATACCTTCTCGCAGACCCTCGCCCCCTCCTTCCGCGTGGGCTATATGGTTCTGCCTCCCTCGTTGCTCAGCGAATTTGACCGCCGACTCGGCTTTTATTCCTGCACCGTCTCGGTGTTCGAGCAGTACGTGCTCGCTGAGCTCATCCGCGGCGGTGATTTCGAACGGCATATTCACCGCGTGCGCCGCGCACGGAGACGGCAAGCGTAAGCATCTGGTTATATAAATTTTATTATATTTGGATATTTACAGCATATCATATATCTGTTATACTGATAGCAAATCATGGGATCAAAGGAGAAGAAACATGAAAACTTATTCGAAAATTCTGACCGTACAAGATATATCCTGCGTGGGACAGTGCTCGCTGACCGTCGCTCTGCCGATCATCTCGGCGTGCGGCATCGAGACCTGCGTGCTCCCCTCGGCTGTGCTCTCGACCCATACGGCGGGCTTCTCGGGCTACACCTTCCGTGACTTGACCGCCGATATGCCTGCGATTGAAGCGCATTGGAAGAAGGAGGGTATCGCGTTTGACGCCATCTATACGGGCTACCTCGGCAGCACCGAGCAGATCGCGTACGTCGAGAGCCTATGCGAAAACGTGCTCGCAGACGGCGGCAAGACGATCGTTGACCCCGCCATGGCCGATAACGGCAAGCTCTATCCCGCCTTTGACGAGGCCTTCGTCGAGGCCATGAAGGGGCTTTGCGCCAAGGCCGATTATCTCGTGCCCAATATTACCGAAGCGGCGTTTTTGACAGGTCTGCCCTACAAGACCGAATACGATCGCGCGTACATCGACGCGCTTCTTGATGCCCTCACGGCGCTTGGCGCAAAGGGTGTGATCCTCACGGGTGTTTCCTACGATCCCGCTACGACGGGTGTCGTGGTCTATGAGAACGGTACGTATGCCTATTATGAGCATGAAAAGCTCGCGAACGGCTGCCACGGCACGGGCGACGTTTACGCATCGGCCTTCGTCGGTGCACTCGTGCGCGGAAAGACCGCCTACGACGCCGCAAAAATCGCGGCCGATTATACCGTCGCTTGCATTCGCTATACCGCCACGCTCGACAACCATTGGTACGGCGCGGCCTTCGAGCCCGTGCTCGGTCGCCTGATTGCCGCTTTGGAGGAGACGAAATGACCTTGGAGCACGGACGTCCAACAAGCGGAGAGGGCAGAGAAGCGCGAGAAATGCGTACCTATGAGCTCCTCGATCGCTTGGGAATCGCTTATACACGCGTCGACCACGCGCCGGCCGAGACGATGGAGGACTGTGTCGCGATCGACGAGGCGCTCGGCGCGACGATGTGTAAAAATCTGTTCCTCTGCAATCGCCAACAGACCGACTTTTATCTCTTGATGATGCCGGGCGATAAGCCCTTCCGCACCAAGGAGCTCTCGGCGCAGATCGGTACGGCGCGCCTGTCCTTTGCTTCGGCCGAGCATATGGTCGAGTTGCTTGATATTTACCCCGGTGCCGTGAGCGTGATGGGGCTTATGAACGATACCGAGCGTGCGGTGCAGCTGCTGATCGACGAGGATCTGCTCGCGGCCGAGACCGTCGGTTGTCATCCCTGCGTCAATACGGCAAGTCTGTGTCTGCGCATTAACGACCTGCTTCATCTTTTCCTGCCTGCCGTGAAGCATGATGCCCGCATCGTGCATCTCACAGGTGAATGACGAAAAAAGCCGTCCAAAACGCGCAGAAGTCTTGACAAAGCGCGCGCGATGTGGTACAATATTTCTCGGTGCCTTCCTCGGAAAGCACCGAGAATTGTTATTTGGCGGCATATCAAGTGGGCCGATGCCGAGTGCTGCCGATGGCAGATGAAGCGAGGCATAAGGAGTGGCAGCGGTCGAATTTTTGTGAGCCCTGCACGAACAAAAAATTCGGAAATCGCAGCAGGACATAACGAGGCGGAGCCGAGAAAATTTAATATTGAATGTTGAGCTTTTGTAAGCTTAAACATATATACGGAGAGGTATCGAAGTGGTCA
>CAYULZ010000146.1:0-3583 GCA_964445865.1 uncultured Lachnospiraceae bacterium
TGAAATGCCCTAAGGGGGCTAGTGCAAGCCACCAGCGCGGCTGGTGGTTATGACTTTCTTTCGCAGAACTGCCGCACCGTTCCAAATCTTACTAATTTTTTCAAAAACTCCTTGAAAAAATCCAAAAAATAAGGTATAATATTATATTGGAACATTCTATGCAAAATTTCGCAGGAGAAAAGATTATTTTTTCCCGAAGGGAGTAAGAACGTGTATCTCAAATCATTGGAATTGCAAGGCTTCAAATCCTTTCCCGACAAGACCAAGCTGACCTTTGAGGGCGGCTCGACGGTCATCGTCGGCCCCAACGGAAGCGGTAAGTCGAACATCTCGGACGCCATGCGCTGGGTGCTTGGTGAGGTTTCCTCCAAGAGCATTCGCGGCACGAAAATGGAGGACATCATTTTCGGCGGCGCGGACAGCCGTCGCCCCATGGGCTACGCCGAGGTATCGGTGACCTTTGATAATACAGGTCTGTTCGGCCGCCTCGATTGCCCCTACGACGAGGTAACCGTTACGCGCCGCTATTACCGATCGGGTGAGAGCGAATACTACATAAACCGTCGCGCCGTCCGTTTGCGCGACATTTACGAGCTTTTCATGAACACGGGCGTCGGCCGCGACGGCTATTCGATCATCGGACAGGGCAAGATTGCCGAGATCATTTCGCGCAAGAGCGACGAGCGACGCAGTATCTTCGAGGACGCCTCGGGCATTGCCAAGTACCGCCACAAAAAGAGTGAGACCGAGCGCAAGCTCGCCGCCACCGAGGACAATATGACGCGCATTCGCGACGTCTTTTCCGAGGTTGAGGCACAGGTTGTGCCCCTCGAGAAGGAGGCGGAAAAGGCCAAGAAGGCGATCGAGCTTCTCGACACGAAGAAGCGCGTGGACATTCAGCTCTGGCTTTACGACACCGACAAGCTGCGCGCCGACGTTGCGAAATGCGAGGGCAATTTCCGCGAGTCGGAGTTTGATCTGCGCAACGCCGAGGACGCCATTCACACGCTCGAGATGCAGAATGACAAGCTTTTTGAAATTTCGCAATCGAACAAGACCGAGTCCGAGCAGCTGCTGGCGGCGATCCGCGAGCAGACCGAGCAGAACCATCAGCTCGACAGCGAGCACCGCATTGCCGAGGCGAACATTTTGCACACGCGCGAGCTGATCGCTGCGGCCGAGGGGGCGAAGGAGTCTGCGGAGAAATCGGTGACGGCCGAGACCGCCGCCCGCGCCGCACGTGCGGCCAAGGTGGCTACGCTTGAGCAGCAGCTCACCGAGAAAGAGAGCGAGCACGAGGCGGCCGAGGCCGCGCGCCGTGCGGCGGCCGAGACGGCCGACAAGCTCGGCTTTGACATTGACCGCGCCCTGGACGACGTTCGCGTCCTGGAGGCCGAAAACGCTGACGTCAGCGCGAGAATTTCGCTCATTGAGCACTCCAAGACGACCGAGACCGACAAGAACTCGGCCGCGCTTTCGGAGATCGCCTCGTACGAGGCGCGCTCCGACGAGCTTTCCGCACAATGCGAGCGCTTGCGCGCGACGGTTGCGGAGTACGACGGAGTCACGGCGGCCTCTGCCGAGACGGTGGAGGGTCTGCGCGAGACGCTGACGGGACTTTACGAAAGACAAAAGGACGAAACCGAGACGCTTTCGGCACTTCGCCTGCAAAGCGATTCGGCACAGCAGAGAATCGACACCTTCCGCGCCATGGAGCAGCAGTTCGAGGGCTATGCGGGAAGCGTGCGGTTCGTGATGAAAAAATACGCGGAGGGCGGCATTACCGACCGTCACGGTGCGCCGTGCGGCAAGATCTACGGCCCGCTTTCCAAGCTGATTTCGGTGGAGGATCGCTACGTGACCGCCATTGAGACGGCGCTCGGTGCGAATCTTCAGCACATCGTCGTCGAGGACGAGAGTGTGGCCAAGGCCGCCATGTTCGCGCTCAAGCGCGCCGAGGCGGGTCGCGCGACCTTCTTCCCGCTGACCTCGATGCGCGCGCAGACGGCGACGCCCGAAATGCGCGACGCTTCGGGCTACGAGGGCTATGTTGCTGTGGCCGACGAGCTGATTCAGTGCGACGGAAAATTTTCGAACGTCGTGTCGAGTCTGCTCGGCCGCACGCTCATTTTCGATACCATCGACCATGCGACCGTGATGGCCAAGGGGCTCCGCTACCGCGTGCGCGCGGTGACGCTGGACGGCCAGCAGATTAACGTCGGCGGCTCGTTTACGGGTGGTTCTGTGCGGCAGAATCAGAACATTCTCGGCCGTGCGGGCGAGATCAAGCGTCTGGAGGCCGAGGTGACGATCCTCAAAAAGAGAATGGCCGAGCTGACGGCGGTGCTTGACAGTCTGGCCGAGCAGATCGCCGACCGCGAGGACGAAAAGGATTCCGAGGAGCAGAAGATCAGCCTGATCAAGGTCATGCGTGATTCGGAGAATACCCGTCTCGAGCAGCTATCCGCACAGCTTGAGGCTAACCGAACGCTGACCGAAAAGCTCCGTGCCGACTATGCCGAGCTGTTGCGCGCGCACGCGCAGTATGACGAGGATTTGAACGCGCTTTCGATCCGTCGCGTGGAGCTGCAAAAGCAGATCGAGGAGATCGGAGCGGCCAGAGCCGATATGGACGTGCGCCGCAACGATGCGCTCGATCGCAAGGCCGAGGCCGAGCGCCATATGACCGAGGTGCTTATTGCGCTGGGTGAGGTGCGCAAGGACATCGAGACCGAGAAGCTTCTCGATTCTGAGGCTGAGGCGCGTATGGCTGTGTTCGTGGGCGTTCGTGCCGAGCAGGAGGAGAAGATCCGAATGCTGACCGACCGCATCGCAGCCTACGAGGCAGAATGTGCCGAAAATCGCGAGCACTATCGCGAGGGCGCGGAGCGCCTGCGTGAGCTTTCGGAAAAGAGAGCGAAGGTTGAGGAGGGCGGAAGCGAATTTGAGCGCAAGCTCGCCGAGGTCAATGCGAAAATGCGTGAAAAGCTTCAGCATAAAGAGAATATTTTCCGCGAATATACGCGTTTAGAAAACCGCCTGAACACATTGCGCGAGGAACAGGATAAGCTCGTTTCCAAGCTTTGGGACGAGCACGAGATGACACGCAGCGATGCACTCGCGCTCGGCTATCCCGCCATTGATGCTTCGACGCGTCCCGAAACGGCGCAGAAGCAGGTCGAGTGCCGCAACAAGCTTCGCGTGCTTGGCAACGTCGACCTCGATGCGGTGAATAAATACAAGGAGATCAAGCAACGCTACGACTATATGGCCGGGCAGATCAGCGACCTTGAGGCGGCGCGCGCCGACCTGGTGGATGTGATCGCCAAGCTTGAGGGCGAGATGGAGACCGCCTTCGTTGACTCCTTCCAACAGATCAACGAGAACTTCAACCGCGTGTTCGGAGAGCTCTTTGGCGGCGGCTCGGCAGAGCTGTCGCTGACCGATCCCGATAATGTGCTCGAGAGTGGCATCGAGATCAAGGCGGCACCTCCCGGCAAGATCATCAAGAACATGGTTCAGCTGTCGGGTGGCGAGCAGTCCTTCATCGCAATCGCGCTGTTCTTCGCGATTCTGCAGGTCA
>CAYULZ010000147.1:0-3451 GCA_964445865.1 uncultured Lachnospiraceae bacterium
CCCTCGGGCGTCGGCTTGCAGAGGTTGGGGGTTTCGATGTCGATAAAGCCGTTCTCGGCGTAGTAATCGCGCACGATCTTCGAGATACGCGAGCGCGCGATGATGCGGCTCTGCATATCGGGGCGGCGCAGGTCAAGGTAGCGGTGCTTCAGACGAAGCTCGGCGTTGACGCGGCTGTCCTCGACGATCTCAAAGGGGGTCGTCTGGGCGACCGAGAGCACCTTGAGCTCGGTAACGAAGATCTCGACCTCGCCCGTCGGCAGGTTCTTATTGATCGCGCCCTCGCCGCGGCGGCGGACGGTACCCTTGGCACAGAGCACGTACTCCGAGCGGATTCCGAAGGCGGTATCGAAGATTTCGCGGTCGGTGCCGTCGTCAAAGGCGAGCTGGACGATACCCGTGCGGTCGCGCAGATCGATGAAGATCAGCGCGCCGAGGTCTCTCTGCTTCTGTACCCAGCCCATGACTGAAACGGTCTTGCCGACCGCTTCCATATTCAATTCGCCGCACATATGCGTGCGCTTATCGTTTGCTGTCAAAAAGTTTGCCATGTTTGTACTTCCTTTCTTATATGTCAGGCGATCGGCTGTCCGTCCTTATTGAAGAGCGGCAGCTTTTCGAGATAGATCAGATCCTTGCGATCCTGGGCATCGCCCTCGGCGAGAATGGTCATCTTGCCGCAGATGATACCGCCTGCCTTCTCCACCAGATGCTCCACGGCACGGAGTGATTCGCCCGTCGAGATGACGTCGTCGACGATGAGAATGCGCTTGCCGCGCATCAGCTCGGCATCGGCCACATCGAGGTAGAGCTTCTGATCCTTCTCGGTGGTGATCGAGCGAACCTCGGCTTCAAAAACGCCCGTCATATAGAGCTTCGGTGCTTTTCTGGCGAGAAAATATTTTTGATTGCCCGCAAGGCGCGCCATTTCGTGAACGAGCGGAATGCCCTTGGCCTCGGCGGAAATGAGATAGTCGTAGTCGGGCGCGCGGTCAAGCAGATCGCGGGCACACGCCGTCGTCAGCTCGGGGTCGCCGAAGATGACGAACGCACCGATCATCAGGTCATCGCTGATCGGGCAGAGCGGCAGGGCGCGGTCGAGCCCCGCGAGCTTCATGTGATAATACATCTGAGACATAAAAGTTCTCCTTCCCTCGGCGCACGCGCCGAAAACGGGAAACGCGCAAAGCTTCCCTTTTATATTATACACGAATATTTCAAAATGTCAATGAGGGAGTCGGTTTTCCGTGAAAAGTTTTTTCGCTTTTTATATCATTGTCCTTTACGCCGGATCACAGCGCCCCGTGCACGTCCTCCTCAAAATGATGCGAGATGCGGGAGGAAAAGCCGCCGTCATAGTAGGAATTTCTCATATACACCGCCGTCACGCGATGGACGGGATCGACCCAGAAATACGTGCCAAAGGCGCCGCCCCAGCCGTACGAGCCAACGGGGAGCAAGCGATAGCCGGCACCCACGATCACACGCACCGAAAGCCCCCATCGCTTATAGCCGGGCTGAACCGAGGCAGGTAAAATAGGAGAGGTCATCCGGTCGACCCACTTCTCACCCAGCACGCGCCTCCCCTGCCACGCGCCGCGCGCGAGCAGCATCTCGGCAAAATGTGAATAGTCGTCAAGCGTTGAGGCAAGCCCTGCGCCGCCCAGATAATGTGTCGTGGGCGTGCTCTCGAACACGCACCCCGACACGCTCGCAATCTCGACCGCCCGTCCGTCACGGTAATCGTGCATGGGCGTCAGACGCGACCATTGCTCCGCGTTCGGTACAAAGGTCGTATCGGGCATCTCACAGCGGTCAAAAACAAACCGTCGAAGAAAATCGTTGAAATCCTCACCCGAGACCACCTCCACGATCCTTGCCAGAACGTCAAAGGCCGCAAGCGGGCTGTATTCCTGCTTCGTAAAGGGCTCAAAGCCGTGCCCCTGCGTCGCGTAGTACGACACCGCGCCAGAAAGATCGCGATCGGCCGTTGGCGGCATATGCGCCGCCGCATATTCGCCGAGCGCACCGCTTCCCATTCCCGACGTGTGTGTCAAAAGATGCAAAATCGTTGGCTTTGTCTGCAACGCGCCTCCGTCTACCAGCGTACCGTCCGCGCCGAGCGTTACCAGGCGACGGTCGCGAAAGGTGGGCAGATATTTTTCAATCGGATCATCGAGATGAAGCTTGCCCTGCTCGGCGAGCAGGAGCACTGCCACCGCCGTCACGGGCTTGGTCATCGAGGCCATGCGAAAGAGCGTATCCGATGAAGCCGTCCCCACAAAGCGTCGATATTGGCATACGCCGTCCTGAAGCACGCAGGCACAGGCGCCGCTGATCCGCCCTGCGGCAAGATCGTCGGCAAATCGCGCGTCGAGCGCACGCGTCAGAAGCTCGCGATCAAGTGGCTTCATAGGACTCTTTCTCCTTTCGTTTCATAAAGTGTGGGGTCAAGCGGCTCGTCGTCCCCGAGCAGCTCGCGGCCGCCGTTTTGCGCATAGATCCTTTCCAGCACGCGCTTCATGCCGCGCGCTGAGCAAAGCTGTGTCGGCGCGTCACCGAGCATGCCGTCCGCGATACAGCCGTGCGCGCGGAAGGCGGGCTCGAATTTGGGAAACCGAAGCGACACGTCGCCGTTCTTCGCCTCGTCAAAGGTATACACGAGCCGATGCGTGATCCTTCCCGCAAGATCGCGCACCGATACGTCTATGGGCGCGGAAGCGATGCGATCCTTTACGCCGAGCACCTCCTCCACGCAGTGCAGATAGGTATTCGCCGCGTGCCCCACGCCGACGAGAAGGACGAAGCCGTCCTCGCGCCAAAGCTTGCCGTAGCAGCCGTCGGGCGACGTGTGCGTCACTTGCTTTTCTTCGCCCGCAACGAAGGCCTCGACACGTGCGCGGTCACCAAACACCACCATCGAGTGGGTGGGGTTGCAC
This sequence comes from uncultured Lachnospiraceae bacterium, assembly GCA_964445865.1. GTDB lineage: Bacteria > Bacillota > Clostridia > Oscillospirales > CAG-272 > HGM12713. The sequence goes on from CAYULZ010000147.1 coordinate 2,940, forward strand.
GTGCGCACGCCGCGTCCGTCGTCAAGAGCGAGCCTTGTCAGCGCGCCGACGCAGGTCTCGTTTTTCGCAAGGTCGAGCGTAGGCACGTCCTGTCCGATCAGATGCCACGTATGCGTCGGCAGACAGCAAAGACCGCCCTCGGCGGTGATATGCGCAATCAGCGCGTCCAGCACCGACTTGCCGCCGCCCTCAACAGCGCCGACGGCACGGAGCGAGCTGTGCACGAGCACGGGGCGGTCGCGCGGTACACCCAGCTGTGCGAGCTGTGCCAAAAGATCCTGTTTCTGATACATACTTATCTCCCGTGGCGGGGCGACGTGCGCCCCGCTCTTTTCTTTCTGTCTTACAGTATACCATACCCCCGCGGTTTTTGCAACAAAAACCGCCAACGAAAAACTTTCGTATGCACGGTGCGCCGATTGGATTTTGCTCCCACCTTTACGGCTACGGGACGCAGCCGTAAAAAAAGACCGCTTTACGCAGTTTCTCATAAGGATATTAACTGCGTATAG
>CAYULZ010000148.1:0-3415 GCA_964445865.1 uncultured Lachnospiraceae bacterium
GTAACATGCCCTTATAGGGCTGAGCAAGCCACCGGCTTAGCCGGTGGTTATGACTGGATTCTTATTTAATTTCCGCGCCGCCCCATTCAACGACGGTAAATCCTACGCGCGAGGGCGCTTGTAGCGGTTGTTCCTCGATGACGGCGGGGGTATCACTGGCTTTCCACGTCATAAATACGCGAATGAGCGTGTCGGGCGCGGGAGAAATTTCCAGCTTTGCGGAGTCGGTATAGGCCTCACCCTGGAATGCGATGATATTATAGGGATTGTTCTGCATCAAGGGTAGCCAATATACGATGAATTCATTCGCTTCGCGGCGGGTCAGACCAAGCTCGGCAAGTGCCCATTCGAGGAACTGAGCCGTGTCCCGGCCTTTGATGCAGAAGCCGCGGGACAGATCGTAGTCCTTGTCTCCCTCACCCTCCCAATAGAGGTAATTGTACGTCTGTCCGTCCGCATCGGTCAGTGTGCCGTCGGGCGAGGCCGTGACCGTCCAGCCGTTCTCATAGGAGGGATACGTACAGGTCAGCTCGCCGTCAAGCGTCAGCTTGACAGACACCTCGGTCTCTGTCTCGGGGTAGAGGTAGATCACGGGCTTTGCGACTGTATACTTGTTCAAGTCAGCTTCCCTGACACTCAGAAGATCACACTCGATACGGTTGGCTTCGGTATCGTAATACACGTTTTCATACGTACATGTGACATAATCGCCCACGCACCATTCCTCGGAGAGCGCTCCGTTGAATTTGATGTCGGTAGTTCCCGAAAGCGTGCCGTCTGCCACGCTGGCAAAAAAGCAGTTGGCATAGATCTCGGTAATGACGACGTCGGAAAAGAGGTCGTTGCCGCGATGCTCGGCTGTGGCCTTGTCGAGCCATTGCTCGGTGTATTCCAGATGGCGGAGCGTTTTGGAGAAGCTCCAGGAGACGACCCCGATTTGCGCGGGATAGGACTCCATGATCGTACCGCGATAGGTGACCTCGACCACGCTTCCCACTTCAATGTCGAGCCTATTGATATTGCCGGTATCGATTTGGATGCGGTCGGTGCTCTTGCGTTCCCATTCACCTACCAGCGGTTCGAGTAGAACGGACGAGCCGTTGATTTCGATTATCGTAGCTCGTACCGTGCCGAAGATATCTGTAGCTTCCATTTCCCACAGCTCGTCGAGGGATTTGCTTCGATCCTTGCCGAAATAGACTACGGTTTCTTCGTGTGTGTAGTTCGACGTTTCCTTGTGCCAATCAACGATCTTATACGTCAGGGCAACGTACTCGCGGGTTCCGTCGTCCAGTGTTTGACCGGGAATGGGGACAAAGAGAAGGGCAAGGAGTGCGAGCAGCATCGTAGTCGTAATGATGAGGATCCATACCTTCTTTTTCATGGGCGAACCTCCTGTATGTGTAGTGTTTGGCAGGGGATGATAGCCCCCTTTACCTATAAAGACAGATTTTTTTGGCAAAAGGTTACAGAATTAAAAAGAATGATCTTTATTTTAGTATACCATAAGGTACGCCGAAAGGCAAGAAAATTTTTCGCTATCTCATATGAAAGAACACCGACCTTTTGGTCGGTGTTCTTGATTGCTTGTTGTATGGGGGGAAAACGCCGATATTGGCCTTTACCAGATAAATGCGAAATTTACATTTTTGTTAGTGTCAGCATTGTCCGATACGTCCTTTGTCGGCTCACTCTTTACGAGAACGACCTGGTTGGGCTCGAGCGCAAAGGTGTTGGGAGCGTAATCGGTTTTGGTCAGCATATGATCGTGATCGACCAGGTAGACAGACTGTGTTCCTGCGGCATCCAACGCGATCTCGCGACGCTCCTCCGAGAAGTTGACGATCAGAACGGCTTTGTTTTCTCCGTCGGTCGCGGCGAGGGCGTACAGGCCGTTCCGGGGCTCGTCAATCGTGCATGCAGCCTCCGTACCGAGCGTATAAAGCTCACCGAAGGCGGCAAAGGCGTAGTAGGTGGAGACGGGCTCGTAGGTCAGCGGGGCAAAGAAGTTGCCGTAGGTGCTTGCCTGCAGGCGCGAGTCGTAAAACATCAGCATGTCGGTGTGAGACGGATGCATGGCGCAGAGCATGGCAGTCGAGGCGGCCGAGGAATAGGAGCTTCCGTGCTTACGGGCATCGCGCACGTTATTCCACTCGTTGAGGTGACGCTCGAGTCCCTCAAAGCCATATTCGGTCAATTTTCTGTCGATGAATTCATCCATGACCAATGTCTTTTCTATTTTGGCGTAGCTGTGCCAGGTGAAGAAATCCAGCGGCGAGCCGTGCTCCTTGATGTAATCAAGGAAGTCGAGGAAGAACTTTACGCGATAGGTATCCTTTTCATAGCGGTCGTCGGGCTCTCTTGGCGGAAGGTCGAGACCGTATTTTTCGGGGTGATAATAGAGGCCATACAGACCGCTTGCACCGTAGCCGCCGACCTTGATCGTGTCGCCGAAGCAAGCCTTCAGATGCTTGGCCGTGACGTCGTACAGCTCGTAGAACTGCGCCGCCGTGCCCGTCCACATCTGGTTCTGTCCCTGCGGACCGTTTTCGGGCTCGTTCCAGATCTCCCAATATTCGATGCCATAGGTGTAGCCATCGGCCCAGCCCTCGTTGTAGTGGCGGATCACGTGCTCGCAGATGCGTGCCCACTTAGCGGGATCCTTCGGCGGGTGGATGCGGTAGGCCTTGATGTGCGCCTGATTTTCAATCGTGACACCGAGGCGGAAGACCGGCTTGACGTCATATTCGTACATGCCCGCGATCAGCGCGTCGGTAAAGCCGAAGTCATAGGACGCGGGATCGTTCTCGTCCGCATCAAAATCGCGGAAGAGGTTGGGAATGTCGACGAATCGGTTTCCTCCGAATACGCCGCCCACGTCGTGAAGACGGGAGTAGGGAATATGAGCCTTCTTTAAATAATCAATATAAGAAAAATCAAATGAGAGAAATCCTCCCGCAAAGGGAGGCTGGCCGACTGCGTGCATGGGCTTGATTTTGCCGACGGTCTTGGTGAAGTCTACGCGGACGTTGGTCATGGTAAGATTTCCTTTTTAAAAATATTTCTAGTTGGATTATAGCATAGAAGTGAACGCTTGTCAACACGGCGGTTTACGAAACTTTTTCGTAGCGAAAGGTGTTGAATGTGCAAAAAATCCCCCGAGCGATTGAACACTCGGGGGACTTGGTTCTGTGATCACAGATTATAATACTTTTCGAACTCTGCGGGGTGGGGAATCTTCGAGAGCTCCATGCACTCGGCTCTCTTGGTTTTGATGAGGTTGGCAATCAGCTCCTTGGGGAATACGCCGTTCGCGGTGAGGTAATCGTTGTCTGCCTCAAGGGCGTCGAGCGCTTCGGGAAGCGAGGTGGGAAGTCCCTTGAGCTTGGCCTTTTCCTCCTCCGGCAGATGGAAC
>CAYULZ010000149.1:0-3414 GCA_964445865.1 uncultured Lachnospiraceae bacterium
ATATCATAAACATAAAAAGGAAAGCCTTTATACAACTTCCCTTTTTGATTATCTATACTTCTTACGGTATGCAGAGGGCGTATATGACGTACTCTCTCTGAATTTCTTTCCAAAATAGCTGAAGCTTTCAAAGCCGACCTCTTCCGCGATGCGCGAGATACGCCAATCGGTATCGCACAACAGATGTGCGGCGCGCTCAAGACGAAGCATGGTCAAATATTCTCCAAAGGGATGGCCGAATTGTGTCTTGAAGGTACGGCAAAAATGTCCGTGGCTCAAATAGAGCGCCTCGGCCGCATCGGTGCTCGTTATGGGCTCGGCCATATGCGCGTCGAGATAAGAAATCGTACGCCTACAAAAGGACTCCTTGCTCTGCCCCGGAAGATGGCGCAGAAGAAAGCCGTTGGCCGTCAGAAGGCCAAACACGCGGCAAAGCGCGCCGATCACAAAGAATTCCCAGCCCTCCCGTTGCTCGGCGTGACAATCGAATGCCTGCCGAATGGCCTCGCCCAATGCGGAGGCGGCAGAATGAGCAACGGCGACATACGGAACGACGGCAGCCGTTCCCTCCTCGAGGGCCTCTGCAAGCGCGCGGTCATAAAGCAGGGACAGATCAAAGCACAGGCAGAGGTGACGGCACGATGTCTCCCGAGGGAAGGTCGTGGCGTGCACCAGATACGGATTGACCGCAAGAATATCTCCCGCCCGCGCGTGGTAGTCCTTTCCATCTGTATGAAAGACGGCCTCCCCCTCCAGTATCAGAAGAAGCTCCATCTCCCGATGGCAATGAGCAAGCGTGATGCGGCTACCATCCTGCGGACGGTAATCGCCGGCATAGGTCGCAAAGGGGATGGTCGTATATCGCCGTTTGAAGCTATCGTTATACATCTCCTACCTCAAAATATCATTCCTGTTATAATTTTTATCATGTTTTTCATAGAAAGCAGAGAAAAAAAGCAATATAATGATAGCACAGAACGGAATGCTTGTCAAGGAGGAAGATATAAAAATGCCGGAAAATCAAAAAATCGAAAAAAGAAACTGGGAAATCCTTTACTCGCGCTACGAGGGACCTGAAAAAAAGGCGGTCGAGTTGATCTATCGCGAGATGGAGAATCTCATTTTGCGCGACGACGAGCAATATACCTACCACGTCATGCCCGTCCGTCGTGCAGCCGACGGCCTTTCGACGCGTCATGCCGTGATCGTCGGTACCTATGGCGAAAATGAACTCGTCCGCCGCTACGTAAACGCCGATGAGATCCCGAACGACGGCTTTCTCGTCAAGGTCTTTGACGACCCCGAGCAAAGCGATCGCAAGCTCGCGATCGTAACCGCACACACGCCGCGCGAGGTCTTTTACGGAGCGACCGATTTCGTAGACGATTATTTTTCCTTTGCCGAGCCGCGACACGTCGTCATTCATTTTCCCCGTGAGCTCTTCTCGGAGCATCTCCCCGATTATACGCACGCCTCCGCGCCGAAAACGAAGGAGCGAAGCGTCTTTACGTGGGCGCATCCCATTCATGATTACCGTGCCTACATTGACCACGCGGCACGCTTGCGCTTAAATACTTTCATTTTCTGGAATGATTTTCTTCCCGTCAATGCTCGCGACGTAGCGGATTACGCGCATGAATATGGCATGCGCCTCATTTGGGGCTATGCGTGGGGCTGGTCACGCACATGCGGAGCGGCTGATCTGACCCCCGAGGCCTTGTCACAGCTCAAGGCCAAAATCGTCAAGCAATATGAGAACGAGTACGCCGAGTCCGGTGCGGACGGCATTTATTTTCAGTCCTTTACTGAGCTTAAGGAAGCTACCATCGGTGACCGTCTGATTGCTGACGTAGTCACCGAATTCATCAACGATGTGGCCGTCGAGCTGCTTGCCAAATATCCCGATCTGCTGTTGCAGTTCGGTCTGCATGCGACCTCCGTCAAGGATCATCTTTCATATTTGGAAGCACTCGATCCGCGCGTGGAGATCATATGGGAGGATTGCGGCCCATTCCCCTACCACTACGACCCCACGTCGGTCGATGACAGCGAGGCCATGCGAAGCACCGACAATATCTTTGCACTACGCGGTGGCAAGGCATGTGGGGCGCTTTTCAAGGGACAACTAACACTAGACTGGGTAGGGGCACATTTTGTGCATCAAACTGGCCCGTACGTATTAGGACAAGCCTCTCCCGACACAATTGCACGCAACCGCGAGACGGTGCGTCCTCTCTGGAAGAGCTTTCAAAACGACTGGTTAGAAAACGGCGAGCACGCACATCACCTGATACAATACATTCAAAAGCAATATCCCCGTGTTTTGCTCGGGCTCGTCGGCCAGTTTGCCGATTTTCTTCCCTTCTCCGAGGCACTCTGTACCGAGATGCTTTGGAATGCAGACGAGCCTTACGAGGTCATTCTCAAGCGTGTCCTGAAGCGCCATTCGGTGGAAATGCTTTAACGCAAAAAATCCCCCTCACGAAGCGTATACACGAAAGAACCGTTTTGCGTATATATAATTACATTTTTTAATCAACCAACTATCACAAAAAAAGGAGAACAGCAATGAACACAAAAAAATTTAAAAAAGGTAACGTACGTGTGATCGCACACAGAGGCCTATCCGGAATAGAGCGTGAGAACACAAATGCAGCCTTCGTCGCCGCAGGCAATCGCTCGTACTATGGAATCGAGACCGATATACACAGAACGGCGGACGGTCGCTTTGTGGTCTGCCACGACAACCATCTTTTTCGCGTGTCGGGCGAAAGAATACCGATAGAGGAGGTCTCGCTCGCCGTTTTACAAAATATCGTTTTGTTTGACAAGGACGGCACAAAAGATCGCGCTGACCTGCGCCCCTGCTCGCTGGAAAACTATATCAACATCTGCCAAAAATACGAAAAGCATTGTATCCTCGAATTGAAATCTGATTTTACTGACGAGGAGATTGCACGGCTTATCGCTATCATTCAAGAGCTTGACTACATCAACAACGTAACATTTATCTCCTTCTGCTACGAGAATCTTGAAAAAATCAGAGCTCTACTCCCCGAGCAATCCGCGCAATACCTATTTTCAGAGGTTACGGAGGAGCTGATTGAAAAGCTTGCCGCAGCAAAAATCGACGTGGATGTAAATGTTAACGCCCTCAATGAGGAAAACGTGAAAAAGATGCACGCAGCAGGCCTTAAGGTCAACTGCTGGACGGTTGACTCGCCCGAGGACGGCGAAAGACTTGCTCAAATAGGCGTAGATTTTATAACCTCAAATATTCTTGAATAAAATAAACGCACAGATTTACACGGTCAAAAAGCTTGATAAGTAGACAAAAAAATCTCCCCGCGAAGTGGTGCCTGCCATAGAGCAGATTGTTCTTGCGAGATCCTTCGCATCGCCGCCCCGTTGTCA
>CAYULZ010000150.1:0-3406 GCA_964445865.1 uncultured Lachnospiraceae bacterium
GCGCGGACGCCAACTGGGGTCGCGTGCTCTGCGCGATCGGCTACAGCGGCGCAGACGTCGACGTGAACGCCGTAGACGTTTCCTTTAAGAGCCAGAAGGGCGAGATCGCCGTTTGCAAGAACGGCGCTGGTGTCGACTTCTCCGAGGAAAAGGCCAAGGAGATCCTGCTCGAGAAGGAGATCACGATCGTCGTCTCGCTCGGCGACGGCGCAGGCTCTGCCACCGCATGGGGCTGCGACTTGACCTACGATTACGTCAAGATCAACGGAGATTACAGAACATAAGATAGTTTGTGTAATGAAATGGTGCGAGAAACTTTTTGAAAAAAGTTTCTCGCGCTCTTCAAAAACTTCCCTGAAATTTATTTTTGGGCGTACCGTCCCCTCACCGCCAAGCGGTCGCGTCGGCAAACCGGGCCCCAACTCCCAGTTTGCCCCCCTTTGTAGAAATACGAGCTGAGCGGCTTTTCCCGACCGTTGTCAAATGGTTAGGGGAGGTCAAGGAGGGGGAAGGGTGTGCAGAATCTGCGAGCCTGCGAGGAGATTCAAGCCCTTCCACCGCCTTGTGGCGCTCTTTGGTTCCTTTCTGTCGCTATTGACAGAAAGGAACAGAAAAAAACATCGCCAAATGCAGCATACAAATCGACAATCCGCTTTTTTCTTTGATGTCCGCGAGCGGCAAAGAAAAAAGCTCACAAAAAAGAAACCGCCATAGGAGGTTTCGCGCTCTGCGGAGCGCGCCGAGAGACGCTGTCTCTCGACTCTGCAAGCCTTTGAAAAGGCTTGAGCGAAACTTTTGAATAAGGCGGGCGAAAACTTTTAAGCAAGGAGAACCCCAATGACTCACAATCATTTTTCCAACGCCGAGCGTGCGGAAGTCCTCACACAAGCACTTCCCTACATCCGCCGCTACACCGGCAAGATCGTCGTCATCAAGTACGGCGGCAATGCCATGATCAACGAGCAGCTCAAGGAGCAGGTCATGGAGGACATCGCCCTGCTGTGGCTCATCGGCGTCAAGGTGGTGCTTGTCCACGGCGGCGGCCCCGAGATCAACGATCTGATGGATCGCCTCGGCAAAAAGCCCGAATTCGTGGGCGGTCTGCGCGTCACCGATAAGGAGACCGTCGACATCGTCCAGATGGTACTCGCGGGCAAGGTCAACAAGACCCTCGTTAACCTGCTCGAGATGAAGGGCGGCAAGGCAATGGGCATCTCGGGTATGGACGGACGCCTCATCGAGGCCAAGATCAAGGACGAACGCCTCGGCTACGTCGGCAAGATCACGAATATCAACATCGACCCCGTGATAGATCTTCTGGAGAAGGGCTATATCCCCGTCGTCTCCACCCTCGGCTGTGACAAGCACGGCAACGCCTACAACATCAACGGCGATACCGCCGCTGCGTACATCGCGGGCGCGCTCGGCGCTGAGCGTCTGTTTATGATGACCGATGTCGCAGGACTGCTCCGCGACAAGGACGACCCTTCGACGCTCATCTCCGAGATCACCATCGACGAGGCCGAGCAGCTCGGTCGCGAGGGCATCATTTCGGGCGGCATGATCCCGAAGGTCGACTGCTGCATCGAGGCCATTCACCGCGGCGTGCGCAATGTTATCATCATGGACGGCCGCGTGCCTCACTCGATCCTCATGGAGCTTCTTACTGACGAGGGTGCGGGCACGATGGTTACGGGAGGTTGATATGAGTAACATCACGCAAAGAGACAACGCCTACGTGGCAGGCACCTACGCGCGGTTCCCCGTGGAGATCGTGCGCGGCCATGGCTCGGAGGTCTATGACACCGACGGCAAGCGCTATATTGACATGGGATCGGGCATCGGCGTCACCGCCTTCGGCATTGCCGACGACGCGTGGATCGCCGCCGTCACCGAGCAGCTCGGTGCGGTTCAGCATATGTCCAATCTCTACTACACTGAGCCCTGCGGCCGTCTCGCTGAGCTTCTCTGCGAGAAGACGGGCATGGCCAAGGTGTTCTTCTGCAACTCGGGCGCCGAGGCCAACGAGTGCGCCATCAAGGTGGCAAGAAAATATGCCGCCGAGACGCACGGTGCCGATCACTTTACGATCGTCACGCTCGAAAACAGCTTCCACGGACGGACGCTGACCACGCTGGCGGCGACGGGACAGGAGCACTATCACGAGCTCTTTCAGCCCCTCACGCCCGGCTTCGCGCACGCTCCTGCGGGTGATTTCGACGCGCTTGTCAAGGTGTGCGAGGAAACGAAGGCGGCAGGAATCTTGATGGAATGCATTCAGGGTGAGGGCGGCGTCAACGTCCTCGATGCCGATTTCGTTCGCGCCGTTGCGGACTATGCAAAGAAGAAGGATATCGTCCTGATGATCGACGAGGTCCAGACGGGCAACGGACGCACGGGCACGCTGTACGCTTACATGCAGTACGGCATTGAGCCCGACGTTGTTTCGACGGCCAAGGGCATCGGAGGCGGTCTGCCGCTCGGTGCAACGCTGATGTCCGAAAAGGTACAAAGCGTCCTCGGTCACGGCGACCACGGCTCGACCTTCGGCGGCAACCCCGTCGCGTGTGCGGGTGGCTACAGCCTTCTTTCGCGCATGGACGAGGCCTTCCTCGCCGAGGTACAAAAAAAGGGACAGGTTATCAAGGACACGCTTGCGAACGCCGAGGGCGTCAAGTCGGTCTGCGGCATGGGACTGATGGTCGGCATTGAGACGGTCGCGCCTGCGGGCGAGATCGTCAAGGCCTGCGTGGAAAAGGGTGTGCTTGCCCTGACCGCGAAGAACAAGGTCCGTCTGCTTCCCGCACTGAATATCCCCGAAGCGGTGCTCGCCGAGGCGATCGCCGTCATCAAGGAGGCCTGCGCCGAAGCGGCCAAGGCTCTCGCAGAATAAGGAGAAAATTATGGCATTGAATTTGAAGGGCAAAAGCTTCCTCAAGCTTCTGGATTTTACCCCCGCCGAGATCGAGGGCTTGATCGATCTCGCATCTGAGCTCAAGCAGAAGAAAAAGGACGGTGTTCCCCACCGCCTCTGCGAGGGCAAGAATATCGCGCTCGTGTTTGAAAAGACGAGCACCCGTACTCGCTGCGCCTTTGAGGTCGCGGCGGCTGACCTCGGCATGCATCCTGTCTATCTCGATCCTACGGGCTCGCAAATCGGCAAGAAGGAGAGCATCGCCGACACCGCGCGCGTGCTTGGTCGCATGTTTGACGGCATCGAGTACCGCGGCTTTGGACAAGAGATCGTGGAGGAGCTTGCCGCCTACGCGGGCGTGCCCGTATGGAACGGTCTAACCAACGAGTTCCACCCGACGCAGATCCTCGCCGATTTCCTGACGATCCGCGAGCATTTCGGCACGCTCCGTGGCAAAAAGCTCGTATATATGGGCGACGCACGCTACAACAT
>CAYULZ010000151.1:0-3385 GCA_964445865.1 uncultured Lachnospiraceae bacterium
GTCCAAGTGCAAGACAAAATTCCTCGACCTCCGAGGGCCACAAGCCACTCTTGCTCTCCTCCTCGCCGCTGTTGACCTCGACGAGCACGTCCATCACAAGACCGTGCTTTTTCGCCTGACGGTCGATCTCGGCCGCGAGCTTGAGCGAGTCCAGCGAATGGATCATGCAGACCTTATCGATGATATATTTGACCTTATTGGTCTGAAGCGTACCGATAAAATGCAGGTTCACATCGCGCAGATCCAGGGCCTCGTAATGCTCGAGCAGCTGTTGGACGCGATTCTCACCGATGTCGGTCACACCGAGACGGTGACAGAGCACATCGATCTCCTCGGGCTCGGCATACTTAACGGCGGCCAAAAGACATACGTCGTTTTCATCACGTCCTGCGCGAAGCGAGGCTTCCCTGATCCGCGCTCGCGCTTGCGCCACGTTTCGTTCCAGATATTCAAATGCCATGGTTATTCCAGAATCCTTCCGTCAAAGAGATTGCTGCCGCCCACGATCACCAGATCGTTTTCGGCAAGATATACGACCCCCGATTCTCCGCCGCCCTTTGCGCTGACGAGGTAATAATCGCTTCCCTCGTAGACGATCTCAATATAGCGGAAATGTACGACGCTTCCCCGCAAAATGTACACGCCCGGAAAATCCTCGTAATATGCGACGGCCTTTTTCGGCACGTAGATGCCGCTGATGCTTCCTGTCTCGATCCGCACGCTTTGACAGCGATTAAAATCGAAGGATGCCGGCAAGCGATCGCACGAAAGCACGAGTAAAACCGTGCCCTGATCGGCCACGCCGATCGTTCGGGTCAGTGTCATGGGCAACGAGACACCGTTGTTTTCGGTGAACTGTACGGCGTACGTCGTTCCCTCCTCGAAATACTCGGCCGCACGGAATGGAATCTCCATCACGAAGCCCCACGTGCTGTCCTTGGCCAATTTTCCATAAGCCGTCTGTCCAGAGGACTGATTTTTCAAGGCGGAGGACGAAATCAGCTGATAAAAATCCCTCGCCGTCAGATTTTCGAGCGCATCCTCGGTAAAGAGCGTTTCATAACCGTCCGAGAAGGTATAAAAGTATCCGCCCTCGGGCGCTTGTGCCGTCACGGTTGCGCCCCCATTCGTAAGCATTTTCGTCTTTTGCTCCTTCAGCGTCTGCAACGTTTGCGTCACAGCCGAGTTCTCCTCGGTCATCACACTGAAGCGGTCAAGGCCGATGAGCATGCTGTCGATCTGCAAGGAAAGCTCCCCCGTCTCGCCTGCGGCAAGCATACGGGAAAGAATGTAATATTGGTCATCGATCGACTGCTGAAGCGTCGCAATATCGGCATTCTCTACCGAGGTCTCCATGCTCTGCTCAAGCACAGCAATCTGACGGTCGATCATCGCCATGCGACGGCGGTCGATCGCGCTACCGCCCTCGTGGATCTCAGCTAGGGCTTGTCCACCCGTGACCTTCGTGCCGTTGTCGCACAGATAATTCACGACACCGCCATGATCGGAATAGAGCACCGTCTCGTCACGAAACACGTAGCCGTTTCCACTGACGCTGTCGGTCTCGGTGATCACACCGGCAGCAAAGGTCGTCAGATCCTCGCGGAACAGACTACCCACGTGATAGAGCGTATAGGAAAGGACACAGATGCACAAAACGGCAATGACAAGCTTTTGCTTCCACGCTTTGATCTTCATCGGTGCCCTCCGTATCGTTTTTTGCGAACCGAGGGCATGCCTCAATTCTACTTATATTTTATCACAAATTTCGCGTTCTGAAAAGAGCTTTTCGGCAATATTTACAATCTCGTCAAAAGTTTTTTCATCGGCGTCAAGCCACTGTACGTAAGGCTTTGCCGAGAACCAGGTCATCTGTCGCTTGGCATAGCGGCGAGTGGCCATTTTGAGCGTTTCCACCGCTGTCTCCAGGCTCTCTTTTTCATCGAGATAGCCGAGCAGCTCCTTATAGCCGATCGCCTGTGCCGCCGTCTGATTGGCCAAAAATACGCCCTCGTCGCGAAGGCGGCGCGTCTCGTCGAGCAGGCCCTCCTCGAGCATGAGATCTACGCGGCGGTCAATGCGCTCGTACAAGCGCGCGCGGTCAAAATAACGCAGACCGATGACGGTCGCATCGTAGCGTTCCCCGCCCGCAAGACTTTGCCGATCAAGCACCGATTTTGGTGTACCCGTCGTACGGTAAATTTCAATGGCGCGGATCACGCGCTTGACGTTATTCGGATGGATCGCATCGGCGCTCTCGGGGTCGATGCGGCGCAACTCAGCGTGAAGTGCCTCGTTGCCCTCTTTTTCAGCAAGCGCGGCAAGCTCGCGGCGCAAATCCTCATCCGCGCCCCCCTCGGCAAAGTCGCCGCCGCGCAGAAGCGCGTCGAGATAGAGCCCCGTACCGCCGCAAACGATCGGTAAACGACCGCGCGATGCGCAATCCTCGATCGCTCGGGAGGCGGCCGCGACGTAGTCGGCGCAGGTAAAGGTCTCTGTCGGCTCGACGACATCGATCATATGGTGGCGCACGGTGGCACGCTCGGCCGCCGTCGGCTTCGCCGTACCGATATCCATGCGGAGGTAGATCTGCATGGAATCGCACGAGACGATCTCGCCGCCGAGGCGCTCGGCAAGCGCCATCGCCAGCGCACTCTTGCCACTCGCCGTTGAGCCGACGATGGCTAAAATTTTCGTTTTGTTCATGGTGGTTTCTTTCATAAAAATGATTTCTATATTCCTTGTAAGCCTGATAAAAACAGTATATCATAAAATCGCGAAAAAGTAAAGAAAAGAATAAAGAAAAGTCCCCCGAGAAAAAATCTTGGGGGACGGGGTGCTTTGTGTTACATTTTTCTGTCAAAAAAGTTCAAACCGTTATTCGCCGAGATAAACAGTCTTCCAAATTTTCTCAAAATCGGGAAGATTCGGCCCCACAGAGGCAACCGTTGTATCCTTGACAAATTTAAGAAATTCGCTGCGTTGCTTAATTTTCGCATCGCTTTCAGGCTTTGACTCGCTCTCTGCCCGACAAGCATCGTGATACATCATTTTGTAAAAATCAAGCAGCGAATTCATCGTTTTTTCGCGCTCGCAAAATACCGTTTGCATCGCAGCAATCTGCGATTGTACAAGCTCACAATTCACGGAACGTACCAAATTTCCATTGTCAAATTCATCTCTCGTATCCACCTCTATCAATGCGGATAACGTTTCCCTCACAGAAATCATCTGTTCCTGCAGCCTTGTGATTTGCTCCCAAATTTCTTTTGCCGTAACATCAGTCACTTGCGGCTCGATCGTGATATTTGTATTTTCTGACATATTTTTATCCTCCAAATTTTCATTCGGCGGACACGCAAGGCATATTTTGTTTTCGTCTACG
>CAYULZ010000152.1:0-3284 GCA_964445865.1 uncultured Lachnospiraceae bacterium
TCGTTTCGGTCAAGGTACCGATCTGATTGGGCTTGATGAGAATGGCGTTGGCAATCTTTTGCTCGATGCCAGAGGAAAGCCGTGCGGTGCTTGTGACGAACAGATCGTCTCCAACGAGCATCACGCGGTTGCCCAAACGGCGCGTCAGCTCGCGCCAGCCCTCGGTATCCCGCTGATCCAGACCGTCCTCGATCGAAAGGATCATAGGAAACTTTTGGCAGAGCGCTTCCCAATAGCCGACGAGTGCCTCGCGAGAATACGCCTTTTTCGTTTTGGGCAGACGGTATTGGCCGTCGCTTTCGTACCATTCGGAGGCGGCGGCATCGAGCGCCAGCTTGACTTCGGACGTCGTATAGCCTGCCTTCTCGATGGCCTCGCAAATCAGCTCGATGGCCTGCTCGTCGCTCTCAAGATTGGGGGCAAAGCCACCCTCGTCGCCGACCGTCGTGGCAAAGCCGCGATCACGCAGAAGCTTGCCGAGTGCGTGATAGATCTCGCTTCCCGCACGCAACGCGTCGGAGAAACGGTGCATGCCGACAGGAACGATCATAAATTCCTGAATCTCCACGTTGTTGGAGGCGTGTGCTCCGCCGTTGAGAATGTTCATCATCGGGACGGGGAGACGGTAGGCGTCAATGCCGCCGAGATAACGGAAAAGGGGGATGTGGTACCAATTGGCGGCGGCACGCGCATTGGCGAGCGAGACGGCCAATATGGCGTTCGCACCGAGGCGGGATTTGTTCTCGGTGCCGTCCAGACGCAGCAAGAGGTGATCGAGCTCGGCCTGCTCGCAGGCGCTGATGCCCGATATAGCGGGCGAGATCGTACGGCAAACGGCCGCGACGGCATCACCGACCCCCTTGCCGCCGTAGCGGCCCGCATCGCCGTCCCTCTTTTCGTGCGCTTCGTAAATGCCCGTCGAGGCGCCCGAAGGCACGCTGGCCATGCCTACCGTTCCGTCTGCGAGAAATACCGAGGCCTCGACCGTCGGATTGCCGCGCGAATCGAGGATCTCTCGCGCACAGCATTTGATAATTTGAGGCTTGTTCATAGAAATCCATCCTTTTTTGTTTGTGCCGTTAGTATTTGCCGCAGACGGACAGAATATGCCGTGGTGCGCAAAGATTGGCAAAAAAATCTACCGCTGCATACGCTGAAAGCAGACCGCACGCATGCGGAACGTTTTTTGAAGGAGAGGAAGGCATGATACTTTATACGGTAAAAAGAGGGGACAGCCTTTACAGCATCGCCCGCCGTTATGGCACCGACGTCGAAACGCTGACGAGAGACAACGGACTTGCGCGGCCCGAGGCCTTGAGCGTGGGGGAGATTCTCGTGATTCCCGAGCCCAAAAGCGTATACACGGTGAGAGAGGGGGACACCCTGTATTCGGTGGCTCAGCAGTTTGGCGTCAGCGTGGGAGAGCTTTGGAGAAACAATCCCTTTCTCGGCGGCGGCCGCACGCTCCCTGTGGGGGCGCGGCTGACGGTCGTGGGTGAGGAGCCCCTTCACGATCGGGAAATTTCCCTTAATACTTACGTGTATCCGTCGGTCGATCGGGTAGCCTTGCGAACGATTCTTCCGTATTTGACCTACCTGACCGTGCTGGGATACGGTATGGAGGAGGACGGCACGCTGATTGAGCCGCAGAATGACGGAGAGATCGTTGAGCTTGCACGGGAGTACGGCGTAGCACCGATCCTGCAGATCGCGGGAGTGGGAAGTGACGGTGCGTTTTCGGGCGCGTTGGCGGCGCACGTGCTTTCGAATGAACAAACGGCAAGCACACTGCTGTCCGAGATCGAAACCCTCCTGTCGGAAAAACGCTATCGCGGCGTGGAAATGGATCTCGAGGGGCTGCCTGCGGAATACGGAGAGGTCTATGCCGCATGGATCGATGCGCTTCGTACGCGCCTTGCACCGAGCGGACGGACGGTGTTCGTCTCGCTGGCACCGCGCAACACGGAAACGGATGCCGATTGGTACGGCGGCGTGCAGGACGTCCGCCGCCTCGGCGAGGTGACGGACGGAGCGACGCTGTCGGCCTACGGTTGGGGCTATGCGCTCGGCGATCCTATGGCCGTCTCCCCTTTGCCCGAGGTTCGCGAGGTGGTGTCCTACGTTGGTGAGCGCATGCCACCCGCACAAGTCATGCTTGGGCTTTCTCAGTACGGCTATCATTGGACCCTTCCTTTTATCGAAGGAGAGAGTCGTGCACGCCCGATCGATCACGCCGAGGCTATGGCGCTGGCACGTGAAAAAAGAGCAGCGATCACCTACGACGAAACGGCGCGTGCACCGTATATCCGATGGTTTGAACGGGAAGGGGGAAGGGCACGGGAGCATATGGCGTGGTTTGAAAACGCGCAGAGCTTGAGCGACCGCTTGGCGTTGGTCGAGGAATACGGCCTTGGTGGCGTTTCGGTGTGGAACGGCATGAGATATACGCCGTGGCTGTGGCAACAATTGGCTCATGCGTATCCCATTCGAAAAATATGGGAATAAATTGTGAACAAAATGTAACCTTTGCCGATAAGTACTTGCAAAAAAAAACGAAATCCATTAAAATATAAACTGTCCTACTAGTGTTGAATGAAAAAATACACATAAATTATGCGAAAAGAGGAGAAAACAAATGACCAAGAACAAGTATGTTTTGAGTTGGATCGATGAAATGGCCGCTATGACGCAGCCTGACAAAATCGTCTGGATCGACGGCAGCGACGCACAGGCCGAGGCTCTGCGCGCTGAGGCATGCTCCACGGGCGAGATGATCAAGCTGAATCAGGAGCTGCTTCCGAACTGCTACCTGCACAGAACGGCCGTCAACGACGTTGCCCGTGTGGAAGGCAGAACCTTTATCTGCACCTCGAAGAAGGAGGATGCGGGCAATATCAATAACTGGATGGATCCCAAGGAGTGCTACGAGAAGCTTTCCAAGCTGTACCGCGGCTCGATGAAGGGAAGAACCATGTACGTGATCCCTTACTCCATGAGCGTGGTAGGCTCGCCCTTTGCGAAGTATGGCATTGAGCTGACCGACTCGATCTACGTCGTGCTCAACATGCTCATCATGACGCGTGTCGGCACCGACGTGCTCGAAGCTCTCGGCGAGAGCGGCGACTTCATCAAGGGTCTGCACGCAAGAGCAGACATCGATGAGGAGAACCGTTATATCTGCCATTTCCCGGAGGATAACACCATCTGGTCGGTCAACTCGGGCTACGGCGGAAACGTTCTGCTCGGCAACAAGTGCTTCGCACTCCGTATTGCATCCTACCTCG
>CAYULZ010000153.1:0-3278 GCA_964445865.1 uncultured Lachnospiraceae bacterium
GTGCTTGGTGATGGGGAGCGTGACGCCCGTGATGTCGATCTCCTGGAAGCTGTCCTTACCGATCAGCGCGCAGGGAACGTTGCCCGTGATGGCAACGAGCGGGATCGAGTCGAGCATCGCGGTCGCAATACCCGTGACGAGATTGGTCGCGCCGGGGCCCGAGGTCGCGATGCAAACGCCAACCTTGCCCGTCGCACGGGAGTAGCCGTCGGCCGCATGGGATGCACCCTGCTCGTGTGCCGTCAGCACGTGATTGATCTTGTCGCTATACTTGTAGAGGGCGTCGTAGATGTTGATCGCCTGACCGCCCGGATATCCGAATACGTCGGTCACGCCCTGCTCGATGAGGACGTTGACGATGATTTCAGCGCCTGTCATTTTCATATGTACGTGGTCTCCTTTTTTGATTATTTCGCAATGCCCGTCTCGCGGATCATGACGTTGACCGCGCTGACGAGAGCCTTGACGGAGGATACGATGATATCGTGGTCGATACCCGTGCCCCAGAAGCTCTTGCCGTTGCCGCAGATGCTGACGTAGGAGGCAGCGAGCGAGTCGGACTTGCCCTCAAGGGCATGCTGGGTGTAGCTTTCCAGCGTGTATTCCTCCAGGTTGAGGAACTGGGAGAGGGCTCTTGCCACAGCGTTCAGGCGACCGTTACCGAAGGCGGTGACGGGGATCTCCTCACCCTGATAGCGGACGATGACGTCGGCGCGTACGCCGCCACCCTCCTGCTCCTGATAGACGGCCTTGATAACGTCAATGACGTTCGCCACGTTGACAAAGTCGCGGCGGAAGATGTCGTAGACCTCCGCAGGCTGCAGCTCTCTGTGCTCGTGGTCGGAGATGCTCTTGACGTGGTAGCCGAAGACCTCGCGCATCTTGGGCGGGAGGACGTGATGGAACTGCGTTTCGAGAATGTAGCCGATGCCGCCCTTACCCGACTGCGAGTTGATGCGGATGACGTCGGCCTCGTAGACACGGCCGATGTCGGTCGGGTCGATGGGGAGATAGGGAACGTTCCACGGAATGTCTCCCTTTTCCGCACGCCACTTCATGCCCTTGGCAATGGCGTCCTGATGCGAGCCGCTGAAGGCGGCAAAGACGAGCTGACCGCTGTACGGCTGACGCTCGTAGACGTGCATGCGCGTGACCTTTTCGTAGACCTCGGTGATGGCGGGCAGATCGGAGAAGTCGAGTCCGGGATCGATGCCCTGGGAGTACATGTTGAGTGCGAGGGTTATGATGTCGACGTTACCCGTGCGCTCGCCGTTGCCAAACAGCGTGCCCTCAATGCGGTCGCCGCCGGCCAGCAATCCCATCTCACTGTCGGCCACGGCACAGCCGCGGTCGTTGTGGGGGTGCAGGGAAATGATCAGGTTCTCGCGGTTCTTGAGGTTCTTGCACATATATTCGACCTGGTTTGCGTACACGTGCGGCATCGAGTGCGACACGGTAACGGGAAGGTTGATGATGACCTTATCCTCGGGCGTTGGCTCCCAAATCGAAATGACCTCGTTGCAGATCTCGGCGGCAAATGCGGGCTCGGTTCCCGTGAAGCTCTCGGGGGAGTACTCAAAGGAAACGTGGCCGTGATTTTTCGCGCGATATTCCTTACAAAGCTTCGCGCCGAAAATGGCGATGTCCTTGATCTCATCCTTCGAGCGGCGGAAGACCTGCTCACGCTGGGCGACCGAGGTCGAGTTGTAGAGGTGGACGATGGCGTGCGGCGCACCGTTGATGGCCTCGAAGGTCTTGGCGATGATGTGCTCGCGCGACTGCGTCAGCACCTGAATGGTGACGTCGTCGGGGATGAGTCCGCGCTCGATGATGGTGCGGCAGAATTCATATTCGGTTTCGGAGGCGGCGGGGCAGCCGACCGCGATCTCCTTGAAGCCGAGCTTGCAAAGGAGGGTGAAGAACTCGAGCTTTTCCTCCAGGCTCATCGGAACGATGAGTGCCTGGTTACCGTCACGCAGGTCGACGCTGCACCAGATCGGGGGCTTCTCGATCTTTTCCTTGCGCGTCCAATCCATGCTCACGCCGTCGGGCGCGAAAAATTGCGGTGCATACTTGTTTACGTTGTTCATGATTGTCTTTCCTTTCTTGATTTCGTCGCTGAAAGAGAAGGCAGGCTTGCCGTAAGAACGAAAAAACGCCTCTTTACGCAACAGCTCAAACCTTGCATAAAAGAGACGAAGATGATATTCTCCGCGGTACCACTCTTATTGGTGAAAAAACACCCGCTTAGTCCTGTCCAGCAACAGGAGCTCTCGATAACGGGAGAACCCGTCCGAGTCTACTGAGCACGAGGCCGTTCGGTCGGAGACTCAGGGAGGAGATGTGTTTTGCGTCCCATACCGTCTCGCACCGTCCGACGGCTCTCTGAAAAGCTTCGCAAAATGAGATTCCCTTCATAGTCTTTGCCTTATTTTATCGCATTTTTATGCGTTTGTCAAGAGAATTCTGCATTTTTTTGCAAAATTCCCAAAGCCGATAAAGATGCTGCCCCGCGCGGCCGTATCTCTGTGCGGTTTGCACAAGAAAGAGCTGCGCGGTGCATATCCATGCATGGATCAGAGCGTGTAGATCCAGTTGTGAGTATCGGCAATCTTGCCCCACTGAATACCCGTCAGGGTATCGTAAAGCTTCTGCGTGACCTCGCCGATCTTGCCACCGCCGACGTCGTATTCCACGTCCATGTAGCACAGACGGCCAATGGGAGAAACCACGGCGGCCGTACCGCAGCCCCATGCCTCCTCCAAGGTTCCGTTTTTCAATGCGTCAATGAGCTCGTCGATCGAAAGGCGTCTCTCCTCGACATCGTAGCCCATCTCACGGAGCACCTCAATGCAGGATTTTCTCGTGATACCGGGAAGGATCGAGCCGTTGAGAGCGGGGGTGACGATCTTGTCGCCGATCTTGAACATGACGTTCATCGCTCCGACCTCCTCGATGTACTTGCGCTCGACGCCGTCGAGCCAGAGCACCTGCGAGTAGCCCTTCTGTGCGGCGCGCTCGCCTGCGCGGTTGGAGGCCGCGTAGTTACCGCCGCATTTGGCAAATCCGGTGCCGCCGCGTACCGCACGGACGTCCTCGGATTCGATCATGATTTTCACAGGGTTGATACCCTCTGCATAATAGCTTCCGCTGGGCGAGGCGATGAGCATAAAGGTCGCGTGGTGAACGGTATGTACGCCGAGCGACTCATCGTTGCCGAAGAGGAAGGGGCGCAGATAGAGCGAGGTGCCGAACGAGTGGGGAACCCAGCGCTCCTC
>CAYULZ010000154.1:0-3263 GCA_964445865.1 uncultured Lachnospiraceae bacterium
GGGAAGAGAAGCTCGTCCTCAAGCTGCTTGTCCTTCAGCTGATCGATAATATCTGTTGCCGTGAGCAATCCCGCCACTGTTATAAGCTCACCGAAGAAGTTGTTTTTTATGGGATAAACGTTGACCTTAAGTCCGTCCACCCTGCTTTCGAGCTTTCGGCAGAGTTCGGAAATGTTTTTATATGCCGCATATCCAGTCGCGACAGACACGATTCTCGGCGCTTGCAAGTGCTCGAGATATTCGTCTATATAATCGAGCTCGTCGGACACCTCCGCGTCAAGCGACGTCAGCATACCAACACCGTTTTCGATCTGTGAATACTCCTCGTAATAACTGTTGTCGGGCAGGGGGAGCTCTCCCTTGATATAGAACTCATCACCGCACCAGAACAGACGTGATCCGTGCTTCTCAAGACATTCCCTTGAAAAAGCGTCGACCTGAGCCACAACGCTTCTGCACTCTTCCTTTGAAAAGGGCTCAAGCGGATAAAGCTTGTCTCTGAACTGTGTAAGCCCTACGGGAACTATAGATACGCTGTTGAGCGCGGGGAAGTATTTTTCGAGATCCCTCATAGTGCGATCTAATTCTTCACCGTCGTTAAGTCCTTTGCATAACACGATCTGTCCGCATATCGAAATTCCCGCGTCGGCAAGTCTGTCTATGTAGCTCAGAACCTCGCCCGCGCGCTTGTTGTGCATCATTTTCACACGAAGCTCGGGATTTGTAGTGTGTACCGATATATTTACGGGTGAAATATGCATTTCTATTATACGGTCGATATCGCTGTCGTGAAGATTGGTAAGAGTTATGTAGTTTCCGTGGAGAAATGACAGTCTTGAATCGTCGTCCTTGAAGTAAAGAGACGAACGAAGTCCACGGGGAAGCTGATCGATAAAGCAAAAGACGCACTTGTTTGCGCAGGAATGCTTTTTGTCCATCAGCGGTGTTTCGAAATCAAGGCCGATGTCGTCGTATTGCCCCTTGGTGATGGAGACTGTGTAGGTCGTATCGCCGCGCAAAAGGGAGAGGATGATTGTTGGCTCGGTTAGATAAAAGCGGTAGTCGAGCACGTCCCGAATTTCGTTTTGATTGATGGAAAGCAGCACATCACCCGCTGCAATGCCTGCCGCGGCGGCTTTGCCTGTTTCTTCAACTGCTGTTATTTTAACCATTCCTTCGCCCTCCTTTTCATAAAATAAGCATAAAATCCCACTTTAATATCTTATTTTATCATATAATTGCAAAAAAGTCAAGGGAGATGGCACACAAACTGTGCGTATGCAATTCTCGCAATCGTAGAGTGGGGGGCGTTGACAATTTGTTTTTGGCTATGGTATACTTTGAGTAGAATTTTATACACGCAGAGGATCAAAATGACAAAGCTGCTTCTTGACAGTGTATGGCGGTTGTCCTTTACGTCGCCGTATACGCAAAAAAAGAGTCGAAACCGATGTGACTGTGCCATGTAACGTCGAGCCTTATCTCGTCAAGCTTGGTCTGCTGGAGGAGCTGTATGCCGCTGACGATCCCTTTGCGCCTTTAGTGTCAAAGAGAAAAGCGGCTAAAGAGTTTGTACGATTTGAAAGTTTACGCACCTTTTGTCTACAGTCAGACCGCCCGTGCAAAAAATCTGCACGGGCGGTCTTGCGTTATTCTACGGTAATACCGTTTGCGGTCTCTTTTAATGCGTGGGAATAAAATTCGGTGAGTGTGCGATAGAGATGCTCGGTGTCACGGTTGCCTGCGGTCTCAAAGGAGGCGTGCATGGCAAGCTGGGCAAGCCCGATGTCTGCCGCGCGCACCGATACCTTGGTGGTTGCAATGCTGCCAAGGGTGGAGCCGCCTGCCATATCGGCACGGTTGCAGTAGAGCTGATAAGGTGCGCCAGCACGCTCACAGAGCAGCTTGACCAGCGCGGCGGAAATGCCGTCGGAGGTATATTTTTGGTTGGCGTTGTATTTGATCACCACGCCGTCGTTCATTTTGACGCTGTGATTCTTGTCGGCGTATTCGGGGTGATTGGGATGCACGGCGTGCGCGTTGTCGCAGGAGAGCAGAAGCGTGTTCGCCAGCATGCTAGCATAGGATTTTGGCGCATTGCAGATCGATTCGCTGATACGCGAAAGTGTATCGAACAAAAGGGTAGATGCCGCACCCTGCTTTGTTTGGCTGCCTACCTCCTCATTGTCAAAGAGTGCGAGGACGGGAATTGCGGCGCACTCACGTGCAGAGAGGAGTGCCTCGGTTGCGGCAAAGGCGCATTGCAGATCGTCGAGACGCGGCGCGGAGACAAAGCTGCCCCATTCCACGCCGTCCTGACAGTTATAGGCGTAGAGATCGGTGGAGAGGAGTTCCTCTGCCTTGGCATTCGCAAGCGATGCAATCAAATCGCCAAAGCCTTGCTCGGGCGCGCCGTCGCCGTAGAGGGGGACGAGATCGACTGCCGCATTGTAGGTGCATTCGGTGTTGAGCTTGCGATTCATGTGAATGGCGACGTTGGGAATGAGAGCCACGGGAGCTTTGGTGTCAACAAGACGGGCAGAAATGCCGTCGCCGTCTCGCAGGATCACTCTGCCCGCAATGGCAAGCGGGCGGTCAAGCCACGTGGAGTAGATCGGTCCTCCGTAGACCTCGGCGGAGAGGCGGGTGTAGCTTGCGTCGCTGATGCTTGCGTTGTCCTTAATTTTGAGCGCGGGGCTGTCGGTGTGTGCGGCGGCGATCATAAAGCCGCGTGCGTCGCTATTCGGAATCGAAAATGCGATCAGCGATGAACCGTTTCGAGTAACGTAATATTTTCCGCCGTACGCAAGACGCCACTCCATCCCTTCGTATAACCTCTCATAGCCTGCCTCCCGCAGCCGCCGTGCGGTGGTCTCGCAAGCGTGATATGCGGTGGGAGACTGCTTGATATAGGAAAGCAATTTTTTATTCATCGTGCTACCGTCCTCGTTTTATTCATTGTCTTTATTATATCCTCACCCGACAGGAATGTCAAGCAAAAGCCGATGAAATGAAATGTTACATCCCAAAACAAGTGAGTTGTGTTCTGCTAACCGTCTTCTTTTTGCCTTTTTTATCTTGTTTTGCAGGATAAAATAAGAACGAGAATAAGAATTTATCAAATATTTTCATTGTTGGTGCGTTGACGGGATGATTGCAATCGTTCCGTCCGTGTGTCATCCTGAGTGAGGCGCCTGTGCCGAACGCAGTCGAAGTTTTGCGCAATGAGGAACGAATGGAGCAAAACCGAGGAAAAAAGCCAC
>CAYULZ010000155.1:0-2556 GCA_964445865.1 uncultured Lachnospiraceae bacterium
GGGCCGTTTTCTAAAAAGCGGCGTGGACTATTTCACACTCGATTGTCATTTCGAGGATAACGTGAAGCTTGTCGAAGCTGAATTTGGTATAAAGGGCTTTGGGGTAATCATCAAGCTATGGCAGAAGATATACTCCGATAAGGGCTATTATACAAAATGGTCACGACCGGTGGCACTGATGTTTTCGCGCGATTGCGGCGTTGGTATCGGTGTTGTCGAGGAGGTCGTGAAGGCTTCTTTGCGAGAAGGTGTGTTTGATCAAACTCTTTACGATAGATACGGTATTCTGACGTCTGCCGGTATTCAAAAAAGGTATGCCGAAGCGACCAGAAAACGCGAGTTCGTAAAATTTGAAAAGGCGTACCTTCTTATAGCCGCGCCCAAAAATGCGATTTATTCCGCCATAAATGACGATAATTCCGCCATAAATGGCATTTTCTCCGCAGAAAGTAAAGAAAAGGAAAGTAAAGTATTTACTACTGACGGACGACCGCGCGCACGTACGCAAGAAAACACAGAGAGGGGTGTGGAAAACTGTATTCCGCCGCGTTTCGTTGAAGTGTGCGATTTTTTCAAAAACGATTTCAGCACGGAAAAAAACGGTGACTATATTGAAGAGGCTGAAAAGTTCGTGGCGTACAACGCTAAACGTAAATGGGACTGCCTACCAGATTGGGAATTGGCTGCTCAGCTATGGGCGGCAAGGATCAGGGAACACAAGAGGTGACAGACATATGCTTAAGAGGTTAATACATTGGATAAGGTGGAGCAGGAGCAAGGGCTGTCGGCACTGTTGTCTGTTCTGCGCTTATTGGGATTGGCGCAAGGATGATTGGTGCGGAGTTATTGATGAAAGGAGAGGTGGCGATGCCGATAACGGGTGAAGAGGCGCGTGAGCTTCTGCGCTCTTTGGGGCTTACGCCATCCGGAAAGCCTAAACGTGCGAAGTACGGGAACGAGAAGGTTAAGCTTGACGGGCGTGTTTTCGACAGCATCAGAGAGGCGCAGCGGTACCGTGATCTTACATACCTACAACGCGTCGGGCTTATCTCTGAGTTAGAGCTGCAAAAGGAATTCCTTCTCGTTCCCGCCGCCTACGGTGAGGACGGGAAGGTGATTGAAAAAGCGGTTAAATACAAGGCGGATTTTTACTATCGGGACAACAGGACCGGTAAATATGTTTGCGAGGATACCAAGGGGGTGAGGACTAAGGAGTACATAATTAAACGGAAATTGATGCTTGAACGGTTTGGAATTCGGATAGTGGAGGTATGAAAGGAGCAGAACGATGACGGAGAATGAGCGGATAAAGGCGGTACCTCTTGAACTTAAAGAAGCCAATGCGTATGTTGATAGACTCCATCGCCACCACGATCCCGTCCATCGTGACAAGTTCAGGGTAGGTGCAGAGATAAACGGCAATCTCGTTGGAGTTGCTCAAGTGGGTAGACCTGTGTCGCGGATGCTTGATGACGGTCATACCCTTGAGGTGGTAAGGCTTTGTACGGACGGAACTAAGGATGTATGCTCTTTCCTCTACTCACGGTGTGCGAGAGTGGCTAAAGAACTGGGTTACAACAAAATCATTACATATATCCTTGAGAGCGAAAGCGGAGCATCTCTCAGAGCTGCAGGCTGGACTGAAGCAGCCGTGACGAGCGGAGGCTCTTGGAACAGACCGAACCGAACTCGAAACACCACCGCACCGACTTGTAAAAAACGCAGATATGAAAGGAGTTTGAAATGACGGAGAATGAGATACAGGAGATGGCGAAAATAGCCGCCAAAAGTGATAATACTTGTAGGAGTGCGACAATAGCCCTACGGCTTTACTCCAAAGGCTACCGCAAGGTAGAGCAGGGAGTTTGGCAACTTATCGGAAACGGAAACGGCAGGAAAATCCATTGGAAATGCTCTGTTTGTGGATATGAAACATTGGATGCACCCAACGGTGATACCAATTTCTGTCCGAACTGTGGTGCGGATATGAGAGGTGAGCAGGATGGCGAAGCGTAAGGAGAGGGATATTCTGGATATGCTGACACCCGATCAGCAGGCGGCGGTGGACAAGCACGGCTATGAGTTTTTGGCGGAACACGGTTACAACGTTATCGGTGTGGAGCAGTCCGCTAAAAAGCGGCGCAAGCTCAAGGCGGCGCTCCGTGCGAATTCCCAAGCGCTTGTGTATTCCATGATCGAGAGAAAAGAGGAGAGGGCTATGGTTTTGGTTTTCTCTCTTATAGGTGCAGACGGAGAGGTAATAGCGCGAAGCAAGGGAATCAAGATGGTGTTTAAAAAGGGGGATGACGATGGAAATTGAGCAAATCAAAGAGGAACTGCGGCGGTTGCGGTACGGTCAGCGGAGCATTGAAGCCATTAACACCGAGCTGGATCAAAAAAGAAAGCGCTTGAAAACGCTTCAGGCGAGTGCTACACGGGATGCTCTGTCTGGAGCTTCCCGACTGCAAAAGCGTATAGCATACCTTGAAGAAACGCTTATCGCAAAAATAGCGGAGCAGGAGCGCTTGGAAACAAGATACGATGCGGCGATTTCCT
>CAYULZ010000155.1:2566-3229 GCA_964445865.1 uncultured Lachnospiraceae bacterium
TTTGCAAAAGTTCCGCCCCGATTTTTGCGGCGGGCGCGGGATTGAGTACCGTATGCAGCAAATCCTTGAACGTTTAAGCGAAACACTATAAACAAAAGATACGGAGAGGGCTTTGGGGTTCCCATCTCCGTATCTTTTTATATTTTTTCAAAAAGTCTGTGGTCAACTGTGGGTTTTGGTCGGTGTTTTCAAAAAGTCTGTGGTTAACTGTGGGTTTGTTTGTGATATGATATTAATAAAGAATCATGTTTTGAAGGAAAGGAGGCTGTTTTTCGGATGTCGCAGGGGAAGAAGTACGGCGAAGCGATAAAAGAACAGGCTATCGCTATGGTCATGTCCGGTAAGACTATATCGGATGTTGCGCGAGAAATGAACTTAGGGTACACGACGGTGTATTCGTGGTCTAAAGCACTTGAAGCTTCGCCAAACTTTGAAGAACTCCGAGAACTTAAAAGAGAAGAATTTATAAAAAATGCTTGGGACTGTGTCGAAAAGGCTCAAACGCTCCTTGGACGGCGGCTTGATCGAGCAATTAAAGAGGAAGAGGTGTTCGATCAACTAATCGATATGGTTAATTCGGATATCGAGCTTGACGGAACGGAGAAGCGAGTTATTATTAACAAGCTATCCGCGCTGCGGTTTGACGATGCCGGAAAGCTTGCC
>CAYULZ010000156.1:0-3221 GCA_964445865.1 uncultured Lachnospiraceae bacterium
GGCATCGAGCACCTCGATAAGGTCATCGACATTGACCAGAGTCCAATCGGCAGAACGCCGCGCTCCAATCCCGCGACCTATACGGGACTCTTTACCGATATTCGTGACCTCTTTGCCACGACGGCCGATGCCAAGGCCAAGGGCTATAAAGCAGGGCGTTTTTCCTTCAATGTGCGTGGCGGGCGCTGTGAGGCCTGCGAGGGAGACGGCGTAAAACGGATCGAGATGCACTTTTTACCCGACGTTTACGTGACCTGTGACGTTTGCCACGGAAAGCGCTATAACCGCGATACGCTCGATGTCCATTTCAAGGGAAAGAGCATTGCCGATGTGTTGGAAATGACGGTGGAGGAGGCCTTGGGCTTCTTTGACGGCATTCCGAAAATCCGCCAAAAGCTGCAAACGCTGTTTGATGTGGGACTCGGCTATATCAAGCTCGGCCAGGCATCGACGACCATGTCGGGCGGCGAAGCTCAGCGTGTGAAGCTCGCAACCGAGCTGTCGCGCCGCGGAACGGGAAAGACGCTGTATATTCTGGACGAGCCGACGACGGGGCTACACACCGACGACGTCAAAAAGCTGATCGGCGTTTTGCAAAGACTTTGCGATGCGGGGAATACGTTGCTGGTCATTGAGCATAACCTTGATGTGATAAAAACCGCAGATTATATCATCGACCTCGGTCCCGAGGGCGGTGATAAGGGAGGCGAGATCGTCGCCGTCGGTACGCCCGAGGCGGTAGCCGAAAATAAGAGATCCTATACGGGGCAATATTTAAAAGGAAGGCTGTAAAACGCTGTTTACCTTATAAATTTCCGGAAAGCACTTGACAACTGCATAAATATGCGATATAATTAAAATAATTGTTATATTTATTGTAACTATAACAAAAAATCAAACAAGGAGACAATCATCATGAAAAGAATCATCAGTATGGCATTGGTTGCCGTTATGCTTTTGACGGCAGTTTTTGCACTCTCCGCATGTGGCAAAAAGGATAACGTTCTCGTTATGGCTACCAACGCCGCATTTCCTCCCTACGAGTACGTAGAGGGCAACGAGTTCGTTGGTATTGACGTAGAGATCGCAAAGGCACTTGCAGAAAAGCTCGGCATGGAGCTGAAAATTGAGGACGTTGAGTTCGGTTCTATCATCGGCGGCGTCGTGGAAGGCAAATACGATATGGGTATGGCTGGCATGACCGTTACCGAGGAAAGAAAGCAGAGCGTTAATTTCTCGGACACCTATGCTACGGGCATTCAGGTTATTATCGTGAAGGAAGGCTCCGCGATCGCATCTCTCGATGATATCTTTGAGTTCGATGCAGAGGGCAATCCCACCGCACTGAAGAACCCTAACGTAAAGGTTGGTGTTCAGCAGGATACCACGGGTGACATTTATTCTTCCGATGACGTAACTAAATGGGGTCTGAATGACGTTGCCGAGGACGGTACCGTTACGACCGACCGCGTGATTCGTTATAAGACCGGTGCAGAGGCTGTTGAGGCACTCAAGACCGACAAGGTAGACATGGTCATCATCGATAACGAGCCTGCAAAATCCTTTGTCGCCGCTAACGAAGGCAAGATCCACATTCTTGAGGGTGACAACGAGTACGCAGTCGAGGATTACGCAATCTGCGTAGCCAAGGACAACACCGAGCTGCTTGACAAGATCAATCAGGCGCTGAAAGAGCTTAAGGAAGACGGTACGATTGACAAGATCGTCGCCAAGTATATCAACGACGGCTCTGCCAACTAATTAAAGAGCGTTCAGGTTACCGCGCCCCTGGCGCGGTAACCCGTTTTCATGTTTAAGAAATCAAAGAGGAAACAGTATCATGGAATTCTTTTCCAATCTTAAGGATGATTTTATTCTTAATTTTATAAACGATAGCCGTTGGAAATGGTTGATCGACGGTTTAAAAAACACCCTTGTTATCACCTTTTTCGCGCTTTTACTCGGCTTGGCGATCGGCATCGTCATTGCGATTATTCGCTCTAC
Source organism: uncultured Lachnospiraceae bacterium (assembly GCA_964445865.1). Classification (GTDB taxonomy): domain Bacteria; phylum Bacillota; class Clostridia; order Oscillospirales; family CAG-272; genus HGM12713. The sequence continues at coordinate 2,005 of CAYULZ010000156.1, forward strand.
CTTTGATAAAAACCGAGAGGAATACCGAAAAAAGGGCGGTATCTTTTATGCTTTCTGGTGGCTGATCAATGCCATCTCCAACCTGTATCTTACGGTCGTCAGAGGAACCCCTGTTGTCGTTCAGCTTTTGATTGCTTATTTTATCATTTTTGCGTCGTCGCGTAACAGTATCGCGGTCGCGATTTTTGCATTCGGACTGAACTCGGGGGCCTATGTAGCGGAGATTATCCGAGGCGGTATTATGTCTATTGATAACGGACAGTTTGAGGCTGGACGGTCACTTGGCTTCAATTACGTGCAAACCATGGTGCACATCATCATTCCGCAGGTGTTCAAGGCTGTGCTTCCTACGCTTTGTAACGAGTTTATTGTTCTCATTAAGGAAACCTCGGTGGCAGGCTACGTCGGCATTGTCGATCTTACAAAGGCCGGCGAGCGTATTCGAGGCGTAACCTTCTCGGCCTTTATGCCCCTGATCGCCGTGGCACTCATCTACTTAGCTGTCGTTTTGATTTTGACTCAGCTTGTAAAAATACTTGAGAGGAATTTGCGGAAAAATGAAAGATAAAAACGATATCATCATAGAAACAAAAGGCCTCAAAAAGCATTACAAGGGTCACAAGATTAAGGCTTTGGACGGCGTGGATCTCTCGGTCTCCCGTGGTGAGGTCGTAGTCATTATCGGTCCTTCGGGCAGTGGTAAGTCTACATATCTTCGCTCGCTGAATCTTTTGGAGATGCCGACCGACGGCTCGATCATCTTCAACGGTGTCAATATTACCGATAAGCGTGTAAATATCAATCAGCACCGCCAAAAGATGGGCATGGTGTTCCAGCATTTTAATCTTTTTCCGCACATGACAGTGTTGAAGAATCTTACGGTTGCTCCCATGAAGCTTTTGAAAATGTCCAAAGAGGACGCCGAGGCGCAGGCTATGAATTTGCTTGCAAGAGTCGGGCTTGAGGACAGAGCCGATTCCTATCCCGCCATGCTTTCCGGCGGACAAAAGCAAAGAATTGCGATTATTCGGGCTTTGGCTATGCAACCCGATGTGATGCTCTTTGACGAGCCGACCTCCGCACTCGATCCCGAAATGGTCGGGGAGGTGCTGGAGTTGATGAAGGAGTTGGCACATGCCGCCATGACCATGGTGGGCGCGGCGGAGATGTACCTGCAGACCAGGCAGCACCCCGGCGCTCTGAAGGATGCGGTCTGC
>CAYULZ010000157.1:0-3212 GCA_964445865.1 uncultured Lachnospiraceae bacterium
CCTTATGAATCGTCTCGACCATATGAACGGGGATACGAATGGTTCTCGCCTGATCGGCGATCGCACGGGTGATCGCCTGACGGATCCACCAGGTGGCATAGGTAGAGAACTTATAGCCCTTGCTGTAATCAAACTTATCTACAGCCTTCATCAAGCCGAGATTTCCCTCCTGAATCAGATCGAGGAAAAACATGCCCTTGCCGACGTAGCGCTTGGCAATGCTGACGACGAGACGCAGGTTGGCCTCGACCAGCTCGTTCTTGGCTGCGGCCTTCTTGGCCTCGTTTTCACTCGTGGTCATGATCTCGGCAAGCTCGCGCTCGCGCTCGGCCGTCAAAAGCGGCACCTTACCGATCTCCTTGAGATACATACGAACAGGGTCGTCAATGGCAAGGCCCTCCTGCTCGAGGATCCGCTCCATATTTTCACTGTTTCCAAAGGCCTCTACCTCGGACTCAATGGCATTGAGCTCGGAGGTCGACATTTCGTCGGGCAGAACGATGCCGTTGTCCTCCAGCGCATCGTAGAACTTATCGAGCGTGTCGATATCAAAGTTCATGCCCTCAACCGCTTCCTCGAGGTCACTGTTCGAAAGCTTTCCCTGCTTTCCCTTTTCAATCAGCTCCTCAAGGCCTATCGTTTTTTCGTTTTCCGATTTCATTTGCTGTTCCGTCATAATGATTTCCTTCCGAATTTATGTATTCTTACGTATTCTTTTGATCCTTGGCTTTTTGTGTCTGTGCGCGCAGCCGTGAAAGCTCGTCCTCCAGACCGTGCGTGCCTGTCCTCTCCTTTTCCTGCTTGAGAGCCTCCATACAGGAGAGAAAAACGGCACGGTCATTATTGGCCAATTGACGCCGATCGATCTCGATGCGCTCGATGCGTCCAAGCTCCTCGATGGTGAAGAACTGCCCGAGCATGGCCTTGGAAAAGCCGCTCTCGCTCTGCTCGAGCGCCATCATGGCCTCGAAGACCCGACGGCCGAAATCGGTCATAAAATCATCGGCCATAAGCGCAAGCTTCCCTGCCGCCACCTCGCCGCGATACTCGTCATAAATCAGTAGGAGTCCCAAGAGGGCCGTCTCGCTTACGCTTGCACGAATATTTTTGGCGGCATCGATATTGATGCGGTCATCCAGATGCTTCGCAGAAAGCTTGGCGTCACTGCTTTGCTTTTGCTTGTATTCGCGCCATTTTCGCCGTCGTACGCGCTCCACGTCGCCGCGCATGGCGTCGGGCGAGGTCTCGAGAAGTGTCGTCACGCGGCGGATATACAGATCGCGCTCAACCTCGGAGGGCACCTCGGCAATCAGCGGGCAAAGCTCGGCCGAGGCCTTGATCTTGCCGTCGGCTTGCGAGATATCGTATTTTTCGAGGATCTTATCCATCTTATATTCAAATCCGCCGCGCGTCTCGCCGAGCAATCGGCGGAAGCTGTCCGCACCGAATTTTTTGATGTATTCGTCGGGATCCTTCGCACCGTTGACCTTCAGCACGCGAACGTCCACGCCGACCTCACCGAGCAAGCGCATAGCCTTGTTATCGGCCGCCTGTCCCGCATTATCCGAATCGTAGCAGATGACAACCTGCTTCGTGTACTTGGCGAAGATCCTTGCCTGCTCGGACGTAATGGCCGTGCCAAGCGTAGCCACCGCATTTTCAAAGCCTGCGGCGTGCAGAGCGATAACGTCCATATAGCCCTCGCAAAGGATCATACGCTCCTCGGCGTGCTTCCGCGCAAAATTGAGCGCAAACAGATGCCGACTTTTTTTGAAGGCGGGGGTGTCCGAGGTATTGAGATATTTGGGCTTGGAATCGTCCATCACGCGGCCGCCGAAGGCGACGACGTTGCCCGTGGTGTCAATAACGGGAAAGATCACACGATTGCGGAACAGATCAAATACCCGCCCCGTTTTTTCGCTTCTCTTTCCAAGGAAGCCTGCGATGATCTCCTCGTCGCGAAAGCCCTGCTTGTGCAAGAAATTCGTCAACAGTCCCCAATCGTTCGGTGCAAAGCCGAGTCCGAAGCGGCGAATGACCGCCGTGCTGAGCTGTCTTTGCTCGGTCAGATAGCGCAAGCCCTCCGCGCCGTACCGTTCGTCAAACAGGCATTCGCGGAAAAAGCGCGCCGCCGCGAGGTTCATTTCATAAATCCGCTTGCGTGGCACGGCATTCCGATCCTCGGCGTTACGGTCGTCCTCGATGGTAATACCTGCGCGCGCGGCCAGATGCTCGAGCGCGCCAATATAGTCAAGATTTTCCTCCCGCATAATGAAGCTGACGACGTCGCCGCCCGCCCCACAGCCGAAGCAATAAAAGCTCTTGGTCGCGGGAAAAACGGTGAAGGACGGCGTTTTTTCGCTATGGAAGGGGCAAAGGCCATTGAGATTCGAGCCCGCCCGCTTCAGCGTCACATACGAGCCGATGATCTGCTCGATGTCATTGCGGAAGATGATTTCATCAATGATTGCTCTCGGTATCATTCGGGGATTCCCCTCCATACCTTCGGCACGTAAAGCCCCGAGTAGACCTCGATCGCATAGCGATCGGTCATGCCGGCTATAAAGTCGCACACGCACTGATCGACGAGATCGACGCACAAGCGCTTGCGATACAGCGTAGGCATCTGGTCGGGATGCTCGACGAAATAATGGTAGAGTCGAATCAGCATTTCCTGCGCCTTCGTTTCCTCGCCCTTAGCCACGGGATTGCGATACACGCGCTCAAAGAGAAAATCGCGCAATCGGTTTGCGGCTTCACCAATCTCGGGCTCCATGGAAACGGTAGGCTTTCCCGTACTCTGTCGAATGATCGAATTGACCATCGTATTGATTCGCTCGGAGTGCGTCTCGCCAAGCAGCTCTCGCAGCTCCTTGGGAATGTCCCCCGGCAACAGAATGCCCGCGCGGCAGGCGTCGTCGATGTCGTGATTGATGTAGGCGATACGGTCGGCGATCTTCACGATCACGCCCTCGAGCGTAGAGGCCACCGAGTCTCCCGAATGATTGACGATGCCGTCACGCACCTCCCACGTCAGATTGAGGCCCTGCCCGTCATTTTCCAGCAGTTCAACCACACGAAGGCTCTGGCGATAGTGCGTGAATCCGTCATCAAAGCATTTTTGCATCGCGAACTCGCCCGCGTGTCCGAAGGGCGTGTGCCCGGTGTCATACCCCATGGCGATCGCCTCGGTCAGATCCTCGTTGAGGCGC
>CAYULZ010000158.1:0-3167 GCA_964445865.1 uncultured Lachnospiraceae bacterium
ACATATGCACCGGAGAAAAAACTTAAAAAAGGAGAATGACCATATGAAAAAAACAGTTTTATTTTCAGTACTCATTATTTTCTGCGTTATGCTTGCGTTTACGTTCACGGGCTGCGGAACGACAGCAGTTGCCAGCGGCGAGTGCGGCGATAGCGCGAAATGGTCGCTTGACGAGAACGGCGTTCTTACCATCACCGGTAGCGGAGAGATGGAGCCTACTAAAGTAAGACCGTGGAGCGACTACAATGATGACATTGTTGAAATAGTCATCGAAGACGGAATCACCTCTATCAAAGGACTGGACGGACTTTATAACGTAAAAAAAGTGACCATCGGCAATGACGTAAAGACCATCGCCGGGCTTTCAGGTCTGTATGCACTAAAGAGCATAGTTATCCCGGAGGGCGTTGAAACCATAGCCGAAAGCGCTTTTGGTAATTGCGCGGCTCTCTATGAGATCACCTTGCCCAGAAGCCTCAAAAGCATAGAGCGTAGCGCTTTTGTGGACTGCGAAAGCTTATCCAAGATAAACATAAGTGATATCGCTTCGTGGTGCGCGGTGGATTTAGCCGAATTTTTCGCATCCCCCTTTTGCTACGGCGCCAAGCTCTTCGTTAACGGAGAAGCGGTAAGCGAGCTTGCAATTCCGGCAGACGTAACCACCATCGGCAAATATCAGTTCTGCGGTCTTGATAGCATTGTAAGGCTTGAGATTTCCAATGGCGTAACGAGCATTGAAAGCAATGCGTTCAGAAATTGCGGTAATATCGTTTCCGTAAAACTCGGCTCCGGTGTTGGCAATATTGCATCAGACGCATTTTACAACTGCACCAAGGTGTTCGAGGTAATCAACACTTCCTCTCTGAGCCTAAGTGCGGGCAGCACCAGTAGTGAACTGACCAGCCGTGCAATTACCGTTCATAACGGAGCGAGCAAGATAATTGAAAACGACGGTTGGCTGCTGCTTCCTACGGAAGAGAAAAACTACATCGTTGGATATGTTGGGGCTTCGTATATTCTTACGATTCCGTCGGAGGTTAACGGAGTAACATACACAGACATTACAAACTACGCCTTCAGCGGAAACGAGAGGCTCGTTAGCGTCACCATTCCGAGCACGATTAACTCTATAGGTTATAAAGCGTTTAAGGATTGTAATGCACTTTGTGAGGTAGTAAATAATTCTTCGGTCGAATTCGATCGACAAAGTGCAATGGACAACCCGCTTGCGCTGAATATTATCAGTGTTCATGACGGCGAGAGCAGGATCGTGGAAAAGAATGGTTGGCTGTTCCTTCCTGCAACGGCAGAGGAGTATGTAGATAATCTCATATCAGGACACGCGCTCGTCGGCTACAACGGCATCGCAAATGCAAGCGAGTTGACGCTTCCTGCGGATTATAACGGTCAGAGCTACCACATTTATGACTACGCGTTCAGTGGAGTTGACGGCATTACGAGCGTTACTCTTTCCAATGGGGTCGTAAAAGTTGGCAATTATGCTTTTTCCAACTGCTTTAATCTTGAAAGTGTAACTTTTGGCTCAAATCTTCAAGAGATAGGGTATTATGCTTTCAACCATTGCGCGATAAAGTCGCTTGCGTTTCCGTCCTCACTTAAAAAAATAGGACGCTACGCGTTTTACGACAACAGAGAGTTAAGTGGAACCGTTACGATTCCATCATCGGTTATCGAAATTGAAGGATACGCGTTTTGTTTAGACGAAGATGCGTCGCATACTACAGATTTTGGCGTTATATTTGAGGCACCGAACGGGTGGAATGAATATGAGGCAGAGGATCTGAACCACGGCAATCCTGTAACGTTTGGAGATAATGCCTTAGTTAATCGCAATAAGATCTATAGTGGCAAATATTTCGTTAAAACATAAAACCTTCGATTAAGAGCTGACCCTGACGAAAGATATACAATGATCGTGTGTTTTTTATAAGGTTCAACTTTCGTTAACCATACTCCACCATTCATTATCACGTCAGTGATAAAATTAAAAGAAGCACCGTCATAGCTAAGCTTTGCTTGCTATGACGGTGTTCTCTTTGTGCTGGGCAGGATCGCCATTCTCTAAGAAATTTAGCTCCTTTTGGCATGGTTCGAGTCGCCAAGAGCGATGCGTACCCGTGATGTCAAGGGAAGCCTTACATCAGACTTTTTTGTGACCGATCCGAAAATAAATCGTTCCGTCGATATGCTCCCCTTTCAGATAGGTTCCATATATTTCATCAGAAATAGCAGTAAAGCGAGGATCAAATTTTGGAGTACGGCTGATCGCTACCGCAGCCTCGCAGTTCCGCTCGGGAAACAGGCAAACGGTTGCGTCCTGCAATCCCGAGATCCGAATCGAACGGCGGTAACGGGCATTGACGGGGGCATACTCTCGGCAAGAGATCACGCCGCTTTCCTGTTCGACGAAAGCTCTACATTCGCGATGCTCTCCTCTGGAGAATCGATAGGAGGAGCATCCGTCTACCATCTCCGCCTCGGTTCCGCATAGAATCGGAGCCCCGAGCGGAAAGTGCAGACGTGTATCGGTGGTGGTATTGGAGTTGCAGACAGAGAAGAAAAGTCCGTTGTCGTGTCGCGCTACGGCGATCGCAGGCGTTTTGGTGCCTTCTGCCTTTTTCGTGAAAGATATGTTGTACCCAAACGCCGACAAAGCTTCGCGCAGATGGCTTGCGTTCTCTGCCACGTCAAGCTTCACCAAGCCGTTAAAGCTTGGAACTGCCCCGAGCTTTTCTTCTGTTCCGTAGATCAGGCCCCCGATTCCTTGCGCGGCAAAGGCTGCCAATTGACCAAGCACGGCGGGATTTTCGGGAACGGGCGAGATCAGAATGCTCTTTTGGTAAATCTCCGCGCCGTGCTTTAAGAAGTTATCCGTTGATACCACGCAACACAGAGGAAGTCCGTCATTGATTGCGTCACAGATATAGTTGTCTCCCAGATTCATTTCTCTGAGAAGCGCGGCATCCTCGGACGTGGTGTATTCTCTCATGGGATAGACCCAAACCAAGGGCGCAGGCTCGTCCGCCGCGTCCTTTTCGGCTTTGAGAAGGTGCGGCAAAGGCTCGTTGACGCAAGCGTCTGGCATGTTTCCGTAGGAATTATCAATGGAAAGGATATTCAGCGAATTTGCCGTTTCCACCTTTCCG
>CAYULZ010000159.1:0-3104 GCA_964445865.1 uncultured Lachnospiraceae bacterium
GAAGGGTATGCTGGCGCCCAAGTTCCACGAGGTGGTGCTGGGTCATGCCGAGGTGCGTCAGACCATTCACGTCCCGAACGTCGGCTTCATCGCAGGCTCGTACGTGCAGGACGGCAAGATCACCCGTGCCTCGCAGATCCGCGTTGTGCGTGACGGTATCGTGATCTTTGAGGATAAGATCGCTTCGCTGCGTCGCTTCAAGGACGACGTGAAGGAGGTTGCCGACGGCTATGAATGCGGTATCGGACTTGACCGCTTCAACGATATCAAGATCGGCGACGTGCTGGAAGCCTTTGTCATGGAGGAGATCAAGCAGTAACTTTGCCCCTGCAAGGTCTGCCTGTTCCCCACAAAGGAGGTTTCAATGGTTTGGGAAAAATCCTGCGGCGCACTGGTGGTGCGCCGCGAAGAGGATCGCTATTACATTTTGATGATCCGACATAAGCCGCGGGGAAACAGATCCTTCCCCAAGGGTCATGTCGAGGAGGGCGAGAGTGAATACATCACCGCGATGCGTGAGGTGATGGAGGAAACCTCGTCCCGCATCGCTATCGTTTCGGATTTTCGCGCTACGGTGCAGTATAGCCCCGCACCCGGCGTGATGAAAGAGGTCGTTTATTTTCTCGCCTTTACCACCAGCGCCGATATTCATGCGCGCGAGGGTGAGATTGCCGAGGTGGAGTGGATCCCTCTTGAGCACGCCGAGGAATGTCTTGCACACGAGAACGATAAAACCGTTTTCCGTGCCGCAATGGAGCGTATGCAACGTCTTTCCTGCGTGATCAAATAAGAAAAATCAAACAAAGGAGAAAAAACATGAAACGTATTCTTGCCTGTTTTACTGTTTTACTGTTATCTTTTTGTCTGTTGTTTACTTCCTGTAAGGGAAATCACGACCACGAGTGGGGCGAATGGACGGTTACGCGCGAATCTACCTGCACCGAGGTGGGCGAAAAGCGACGCGAGTGCGCTTGCGGCGTGTCGGGCACCGAAACGTTGCCCCTGGCACCTCATACATACATACTGGGCGTATGCACGGGCTGCGGCGCGCAAGAGCCTGAGAACGAATCGCATGACCCCTCGCTTCCTTACGAGGATCTGGAAAAATAAAAAAAGAGCAAACTCATTAGAGCAGTACTCTAAAGGACGTTTATAACAATTTAACAGAAAAGCCGATACGGATTGAACTCCGTATCGGCTTTCTCAGTCATTTTAGGATACAAATACTCTCTTTTGCGTTTCAAGACTGAGTCTGATGATCGAGCATAATGCCCAAGCCGTTGAATAATGGGAACAAAAGGACAGACGGCACGCTTCCCGAAAGGCTGGTCATGACAAAGCTGTCACACAGAGGAATATCGTGCTTCCAAGCGCGCAGATACAGGCAATCAGCTTGTTCTTTTTTTCTCCGCCCTCAAGCTGCTTGGGTCTGACAAAACAGCAAATAATCAGAAAAGGAACGACAAATGAATAAACTTATACCACCACATTGTTGCTTTCAAGATTGTATTCCCTGTTAAACTCCATAACAAATCCACCGTCAATGCGATCGACAAAAAGATAGGGATTCTCGGAATTGGAAGCGAACATATCGTAATGGTTTGGGATATTAAGTTTTGCGCCGATTCTTTTTGCGGTCGCGAGCGCTTCGTCTACGTTCATATTGCCAAGTCTGCCGTTTATGCATATAAACGTAACGTCGGGAGAGTATTTCGCAATATCGAAAAGCCTTTCGTTGTAAAGCGTGTCACCGCTGAAATAAAGGGTCTTGCCCTCAGCTTTTACGATCAATCCAAAAGCTTCTACAGTATGGTCGGCAAAGACTGCCGTTACCTCAAAATCGCCCAATTTTATACTTTCACCCTCAACAATAGCGATAACGTTCTCTTTTCCTAAAGCTTTGAGCTTTTCTTTTCCACTGTTTGTAGTAACGAAAAGCTGTTTTGAACCAATGAGAGCTACCGTATCGGGATCAAGATGGTCGAGGTGGTCGTGGGTACAGATCACCGCATCGCAGAAAATGTCCGCAGGCTGTAACGGTATCGGCAAAAGCCTCGGTCTGCCTGCCACACGGTTGACACTGTCCGAAAGGTACGGATCAATGATAATCTCGCTGTGTTCGGTCTTTAAAATATATCCGCTTTGACCTAAAGGTCTGATGATCATTGTACGCTCTTACCTCCGTCCACGTAGATACTCTGTCCCGTGATATATCTTCCCTCATCGGAGCATAGCAAGGAAACGATGCCTGCGCAGTCCTTAGGCTCACCGTAAAATCCTACGGGAATACTGTCGGTTACCTTTTTTGCGTATTGGGGATCGGAGAGCGCCTCGACGTTTCTATCGGTATATATAACGCCCGGCGCTATATTGTTTACGGTTATACCATCTTTCGCCAACTGCAAGGAGAGAGATTGCATCATATTGGTCTGCGCCGCCTTGGATGCCGAATAAACCAACATATCGGGGTGCGGCTTTGCCTCCTGCACCGAGCCTACGGTAATGATCCTGCCCCAGCCTGCTTCCTTCATATGAGGTACCGCCGCCTGAAGGAGCAGCATGGAGGAAACAAAATTACAATTCAGCTGCTCGTAGCACGCCTCGGTTGTGATTTCCTGCCAAGGGGTGCGGTATTGCAAGGATGCATTAAGCACGAGAACGTCGGCGTTTACCACTACCTCGGAAAGTTCCTTCGTCGCTTCAATGTCGCAAAGATCAGCCGTAGCGATCTCCGCCACTCCTCCGTTTTGCTCTATTTCGTTCTTCAGATTTTTTATATGATTGCTCTCACTGACTCCGTGAAGTATCACCCGAAAGCCGTCTGCCGCCAAGCGAATGGCAATAGCTTTGCCTATCCCTCTTGACGAACCTGTAATAAAAGCTGTTTTCATCGTGTACCTCATCAAAGCGCCGTTTGCGTATCGTTCGGGTCGCCGTTGCGGGCGAGGTCGTATTCCTTTGACCAATCGAGATCGCGGTATTCCTCGCCTCTGGGGTCGTTCTTTATCCAATCAAGGAGCATATCGAGCATTTCCTCGGTCCAAGTGTTTTTATCTATCTGGGCTGTGGTAAACTTGCCCTGACAGATCATCTCAAAGCCGAAA
>CAYULZ010000160.1:0-3069 GCA_964445865.1 uncultured Lachnospiraceae bacterium
ATAATTCCACGATTTCTTGCAAGGTGCTGTCTGATCGCCTCACGCAGCTCGGTGCATCCCTCGTTGGGCGACCTCTCAAGGATAGATTCTCCCATATTAGTCATCACGCTTCGCATGGTTTTTGTCAAGGTAGAAAAGGGAAATTCCACGTGTGTATCGGTATGCACGTGCTCTATATGCGACGATCTTTTGCTGGCGGCAACAGCAAACCCGTCACCCGCGCGAAAGATGACAAAAAATCCGCTTCGTTCCTTGGATTCCACATATCCCTCATCGCAAAGAAGCGCATAGGCGTGCTCTACCGTGATAGTGCTGATACCGACCTCATCCGCAAGGATCCTTTTGGAAGGGAGCTTTGTGTTGTATGGATATACGCCTGCTACAATATCGTCTCTGACCTGCCTATACAGTTGAATATAGGCGGGTGCGTGATCGTTTTCTTGAATTATGTATTTCATCTGGTGATATAAAATTCTCAGTTTCTGACTATTTTCGTATGCCAAAAAGTATTATATACTATTTCCATCAGAAAATCAAGGAGGATTTTTCAAAATGTCAGAAAAAAGATATGAACTCAACAAAAATCTCGCTCAGATGTTAAAGGGCGGTGTCATTATGGACGTTACCACACCCGAGCAGGCAAAGATTGCAGAGGCGGCAGGTGCTTGCGCTGTCATGGCTTTGGAGCGAATCCCTGCGGATATCCGTGCGGCAGGCGGTGTTTCACGCATGAGCGACCCGAAAATGATCAAGGGCATTCAAGCAGCGGTGTCGATACCCGTTATGGCAAAGTGCCGTATCGGTCATTTTGCGGAAGCGCAGATCTTGCAGGCAATCGAGATCGATTACATCGACGAGAGCGAGGTATTGTCTCCCGCCGATGACAAGTACCATATTGACAAGACCAAATTTGACGTTCCTTTCGTTTGCGGAGCAAAGGATCTTGGCGAGGCACTTCGCCGTATCAACGAAGGTGCATCTATGATTCGCACCAAGGGTGAGCCCGGCACGGGAGATGTTGTTCAAGCAGTCAGACATATGAGAATGATGCAGGCGGAGATCCGCCGTATCGGCTCTATGGCAGAGGATGAGCTGTTCGACACTGCAAAGCAGCTTGGCGTGCCCTATGAGCTGGTTCAGTACGTTCACGAAAATAAGAAGCTTCCCGTTGTCAACTTTGCGGCGGGCGGCGTGGCAACTCCCGCAGATGCGGCACTGATGATGCAGCTTGGTGCGGAGGGTGTGTTCGTCGGTTCGGGCATCTTTAAGTCGGGCAACCCTGAAAAGAGAGCGGCGGCGATCGTAAAGGCAGTTACCAACTTTAATGACGCAAAGCTTTTGGCAGAGCTTTCCGAGGATCTCGGTGAGGCGATGGTCGGAATCAACGAGCAGGAGATCGAGCTTTTGATGGCGGAAAGAGGCAAGTGATGCAGATCGCGGTTCTTGCGCTTCAAGGCGCCTTTATTGAGCATGAGCAAATGCTTGAAAGGCTCGGCGTATCCACGATAGAGCTTCGTCAAAAAAGCGACCTCGATAAGCCCTTTGACGGTCTGATCATTCCCGGGGGAGAAAGCACGGTGCAGGGAAAGCTCCTCCGTGAGCTCGATATGCTCGATGACTTGAAAGCACGGATCAAAAACGAGCTGCCCGTATTCGGCACCTGCGCGGGACTGATCCTGCTTGCGAAAAGTATTCAGAACGACGAACGGACACACTTGGCGACCATGGATATCGTTGCCGTCAGAAACGCATACGGCCGTCAGCTCGGTAGCTTTTATGACGAATGTGCGTTTGAGGGAATAGGGAAGATCCCCATGACCTTCATCCGCGCTCCGTATATTGGCTCGGTATCGGACGGCGTGGAAATACTTGCGGAGTGCCGCGGCAACATTGTTGCGGCACGACAGGGCAATCAGCTTGTGACCTCCTTCCACCCCGAGCTCAATGATGATCTGTCCGTGCATCAATATTTCGTGGAAATGATTCAAAAAACAATTCAATAGCAGAGACGAAGAGGTGTTCCGCAAGGGACACCTTTTTCTGACTTCTGAGGACACAAAAATTTTTTGAGAAAATTTTCTAAAACCTATTGACAAGGTAGGTATTGAGTGCTATAATAATACCAACCTCGAAAGTAGGTAATACAAAAAAGAAGGAGAACGGGACATGAAAAAGTACGATTCCGGTACCGCTATGATGAGCCGTGGGTGCATGTGCTGCTGTATGTGCATTACTTTTAACATGTCTAAAACCGATTTGTTCTCCACATCAAATAGAAACATTGTTTTGCACGCTTGTACGTGATCACTTTGCTTCTTGTTCGGGAGATTCATTCGGAGTCTCCCGATTTATTATTTTATTAGGTAGGTACTTGCCATGCAAAACTATTTTGAAAAGCTCGTAAGAGCAAACTTTCGTTTTGGGCGAATGTGTCGATGTTGAAAGTGTCTTTTTTAGAAACCAAGTACAAAATCAACAACATTACATATTCTGAATAACGAAAGGAAATAAATATTATGTCTAACGAATACAAATTTGAAACACTTCAGCTCCACGTAGGACAGGAAGAGGCCGATCCCGCAACCGATGCTCGCGCAGTACCGATCTATGCGACCACATCTTACGTGTTCCACAATTCCGCTCATGCGGCGGCTCGCTTCGGTCTTGCCGATGCAGGCAACATCTACGGAAGACTTACAAACTCCACACAGGACGTTTTCGAGAAGAGAATCGCAGCTCTTGAGGGTGGTGTAGCGGCGTTGGCTCTCGCTTCGGGCGCGGCGGCAATTACCTACACCTTGCAGGCGCTCGGTCAGAACGGCGGTCATTTTGTAGCTCAGAAAACCATCTACGGCGGTAGCTACAATCTCCTTGCTCATACACTTCCGAACTTCGGTATCACGGCAAGCTTCGTAAACATCCACGATCTTGCAGAGGTCGAGGCGGCGATAAAAGAAAACACCAGAGCCATCTACATCGAGACCCTCGGCAACCCCAACAGCGACATTCCCGACATCGACGCGCTCGCAGAGCTTGCACACAAGCACGGTCTGCCTCTCGTCGTTGACA
>CAYULZ010000161.1:0-3028 GCA_964445865.1 uncultured Lachnospiraceae bacterium
TTTTCAAAATCGAATTCATTGTTGGCATCCATGATTTGCTACCTCCTTATTTCATCAGCTTTTTGAGGGCGAGACGAATGATATCGTCGACCTCGAGATTTTGCGTGTCAATGCCCTTGAGGACGTTCGCCGCCTCGTTTCTCGAATAACCGAGCACGGTGAGCGCATCCTGCGCGTCCGCAAGCTTGCTCGAGGGAGACGCGGCGATCACGTCGTCAAGTGTGACACCGTCGGCCGTCGTACCGAGATCCGAGAAGCTCTCGCCCTTGAGCTTGTCCTTCAGCTCGAGAATGATACGCGCTGCCGTTTTCGGGCCAACGCCGCTTGCCTGCGAGATGGCACGCTTGTCCTCGGAGCAGATCGCCAGCGCGAGCTTTTGCGGTGTCAGGAGCGAAAGGATGGCGATGGCCGCCTTCGGGCCGACACCCGAAACGGTGATGAGAAGCTTGAAGGATTTGAGCTCATCCTCGGTGGCAAAGCCAAAGAGCTCAATGCCGTCCTCGCGGACTGCCATATAAGAATACAGCGTGACCGTCGGCGGCTCCTGCACCGAACGATGCGGGGGCATGGCGGCGTAGGTGGTCTGCGTGATGGTCAGTCGGTAGCCGACGCCGCCTGCATCTACAACCGCAAAGGTGGGATCGAGCATGGCGAGCTTGCCGCTAATATAGTAAAACATCAGTTTCCTCCGTTGTTATCGTTTGATGGCATGTCATGTTCGGACGTGGGAAGGAGCTTTGGCGGATCCTCGTCCTCAAGGATCCAAAGATCGGAAATCACGGGGACGATCGGCTTGCCGTGGCGGCACTTTTTGATGATCCAATCGGCCGCACAGAGCAGAAGGAATATTACCATGCCTGTACCCGAAAGGATCCAGCCGATAACGTAAATATCGGGACAGTAGCGCATCTCAAGCGTATGCTCACCCGCCCCCTCGATCCGGAAGGCTACGAGCGCGTTCAGCGTTTCGAAGGTCTCCACCTCCGTACCGTCGACATAGACCTTCCAGCCCTTGTCAAAGGCAATCGTGGTTTGTATGAGCTGACTGTCGCGGTCGGTCGTGATCGTGCCCGTCAGGTGATCCTCCTTGTATCCGTCGCCGATCTGCCATTGCGGTTGTGCTTGCAGTCGTTCCATGGCGCTTGCGTATACCGCATCGTCGAGATACCAGAAGTAATCGTATCCTGTCAGAACCGAAACGGACTTTTCCTGAAGCGTAAGCGTTACCTTGATGAGATCGCCGGCCTTGTAGTGTCCGAGATAAACGACGCGGGAATTGTCACTGCCAAGATAGTTGCCTTGATTGCTACCGTTCACGGACAGCGAAACGGTATTCGATACACTTGTGGGAAGATAGAAATAATATTTGCCCGTGTAGGTGGCAAGAGCACTGTAAGAAAAGACACCTTTTTTGTCTTCGATGGGGGCATAGGTGATATCGTCGAGCGATTCCTCGACCTCACAGTTGGTGTTGGTTTTCGTTTTCACGGATACGGGCACGAACAAGGGCGTGGAAGCCTCCTCACCAAGCATAGCCGCGACCAGATCGTTAAGGCGCTCGGGTGGGAGCTCATAATCCGCAAAATCAAAATCGGCAACGGCATCGTCTACTCCATAGGCCAGAGACATTGCGTAAGGATTTTGGTAGACGGTGTATTCGCCCTCCTCAAAAAGGGGCTCGTAGGTATAGCGTTGACGGTTGGAATCGGTGTCGTCGATGATATATTTGAGGCCGAGCAAAGAATCGCTGACGGGGGTACCGCCCCGATACTGTGACAGATGCGAGCGAGAAACGTACCCCATGCCCTCAAGGAAGATCAGCGTGTCGGCGTTGAGGGTCGAGGTCGAGTTGGAGAGACCGCGAATGCCGAGAGCCATGTTATCGTTGAACTTTCGGTGAACCGCCTTTTCCATGCGATAAAAGCCGCTGTCCTCGGCTTTGACGCGGTTGACGACGGGGCGAAGAGCGCCCAAAAAGTCGTGATAGCCGCTATATTCGGAATAAGAAACGTCCTCGTCAAAGCGGACGACGCACGCAAGACTACTACAAAAGATCTCCAGACAGATCACTACCGTCAGAATGGCTGAAAAGCTCTTTTTGCGGCGTTCGCTGTCGGTACGAATGACAAGGCAGAGAACGACGAGCAGGGCAATTGTGGCAAAAACGGTCAACCAAACGGTCTCAAGCACCAAAAGCTTTTCCTCGCTCGTAACGTAGGTTTCAAAGGTCAGCTTTTCGCAGATGGCCGCAAAAAGAACGATCAGCGCGCAGACCCCAAGAATGAATTTCTCGCCCACCTTTTTCAGATTTCCAAAGCCACGGTATGCCAATACGAGCAAAAGGAAGCAGAACATAAAGCTGTATCGGTGGTTGAGCCAGTTCGGACGCTGAAAGCCGTGCCAGATTAGCTCCAAGGGGCGAATCCAGAAGGAGAGTACAAGAAAGGCAAGAAGCAACAGCGCTGCCACCTTTTCACGCGAGCGAATCGCGCGCGACATGAAATATACAGGAACAAGGATCACAGCCAGCAGACCGCAATAAACGAAGGGAAGCCCCTCGGGACGAACCGTGTCGTAGCTACCGGGGAGAAATTTCGTGAGAAAATCCAGAAGACTGAAGTTGGTACGGAATGCCCAGCTCGGATTCGAAAAATCATTTTTTCCAAAGGACAGCGAATAATAGGCTGCTAAGATCACGAAGCCCGCAATCGCCGCGCCGAGGATCGAAAATACGGCGAAGCGGCCGCCCGTTCGAAGAAAATGCAGACGCTCCTTTCTCGGGTTGATCGTTTCCTTTTCCTGTGAGAAATAATAGTAAAAGAAATACAGCGCCGAGAAAAGACAAGCCATGTAGCCGATATAGTAATTGCTCATCAGCGTCAGGGCAAGCGAGACGACGTAGAGCTTATATCTGCGGTTCAGAATCAACTGCTCGAGTCCGAGAATGAGCAGAGGAAGCCAGAAGATCGCGTCGGTCCACATCAGGTTGTTTTGATGTACGACGGCGAAGGCCGAGAGCGCATACATG
>CAYULZ010000162.1:0-2989 GCA_964445865.1 uncultured Lachnospiraceae bacterium
CCTACGTTGACGAGTACGGCGTTGTTCAGCTCAAGTACCCCACTGTTGAAGACTATCAGGTTGATATTTTCTACATAAACGGCTACGATAAGCTCGCTGAGTATATCGAGAACGAGCTCGTTCAGGACCTTAGCAGCGAAATTTCGAGCGCATCGAAGATTATCAAGACCTACGTTCACCCCGGATATTTAAGCGGTATCGATACCGTTTGCGACGGTATGTACGCAGTTCCTACCAATGCTCCTATCGGTGAGTACACCTACATTCTTCTTAACAAGGAGATTCTTAAGGAGTACAACCACGAGGCGAAGGACTTCTCTTCCATCACTTCTGCAAATGCACAGCACCTTCTTGACCACGTTAAGAAGTACAATCCCGATTACGTTCCTCTCCGTTCCTTTACCGACAGCGGTGAGCTTGACATTTCTTACGTAAGATACTTTGGAATAAACGAGAACGGAAAGATTGACGATTCTACCTTCTCTCTCCTTGGCGGCGCTTACGAGCCTTCTTGGACTTATATGACTCCCGGCGAGTTCTCAAGATGCGCTAACATATTTAACGACACAAGCTTCTCAAGCCAGCTTGAGACTCTCGTAAAATACAAGGAAAACGGCTACTACGGCACCGAGGCTGACGCAGACAAGAAGTTTGCTATGGGCTACATCAAGGGCGGTGTTGAGATTATCGAGGAGTACGGCGATGAGTACGAGGTAGTAGTTCATCAGACTCCCGTTCTTGATACTATGGACCTCTTCGAGAATATGTTCGCAGTAAGCTCCTATTCTTCAAGCTTACCGAGAAGTATGGAAGTTCTTTCCTACCTCTACACAAACGTTGACTTCAACAATCTCCTTCTCTACGGAATTGAGGGCGAGAATTACGAGTTCACCGACAGCGAAGAGCTTGACGAGAACGGCGATCCTTATCAGCTTGTTAAGATGGCTAAGGATAACACCTACGTAATGTCTCCCGCGAAACTCGGAAACGTTTTCCTCTCTTATCCTACTGTTGACGAGAATCCCCACAAGTTCGAGATTTACAAGGCGCAGAACCTTGATTCGACAACGAGCCTTATAATGGGACTTATGCACGATGCTGAAGACCTCGTTATCTCCGAGCCTCACGCAACCTATATTCGTGAGCAGTCGGCAATAGTTCTCGAGCAGCTTCTCGCAATCGACAGCGTTGATGAGCTCAAGGCTTACATCGAGGAAGTTAGAAAGCTTCTCAACACAGACCCGATGCTTATCGAGGGTATGAGACAGGCAGCTATCACAATTCCCAGCGAGGTTGAGGGCGAGGATCCTATCCAGCTCCAAACCATTCCCGCTATATATTCTGCTTGGGTAAGCGCTAATAAGCTTATCGCAGGTTAATCTCAAAGAACAAATCGGCTGTCGCAAAATGCGACAGCCGATTTTATTTATTTTTGTAAAAAACTATTGACAATTTATTATTAATGGTATATAATACTGTTTGATTAATTGTCTCTGGCAATATGCGGAGGGAGGGAAAAAAATGGCAGAAATCAGAGTTAAAGAAGGCGAGTCCTTGGACAGCGCACTTCGTCGCTTTAAGCGTGCAACCGCTCGTTCCGGCGTCCTTACCGAGCTTCGCAAGAGAGAACACTATGAGAAGCCCAGCGTAAAGCGCAAGAAAAAGTCGGAAGCGGCTCGCAAGAGAAAATATAAATAATTTTCTTGTAAAAATTAAGGATACTACGTTCGTAGTATCCTTATTGTTTTATATTAGTTAGTTTGTGAATTGTATTTATGGAACCTCCCAAGAACTTGGGACAAAAAATAATATTTATCAAATTTAGTAAGCAAAAGCCGTATAGTGATTTGTTTTTTAGATTACCGCAAGACTTTATGGTTACAGTATAGTCCTTTTGTTTGGAAGTTCTTTGCGCCACTTTCTTACAAGAAAGTGGCAAAATCCTCTCACAAACTAACTAATCTATTACCCCGCCGCCGATGACTGTGTCGCCGTCGTAGAGGACGACCGACTGTCCCTTGGCAGGGGCGCGTTGAGGCTCGTCAAAAACAAGCGAGAATGTCGTATCCGACGTCTGTGTTACGATTGCGGGAGATGCCTCGTGCCGATAGCGTATCTTGGCGCAAAGACGAGTCGGCTCGGACAAGCCGTCGACAGCCGAGAAATTGCACCGCACCGCTTGTATATCGGTCTTGTAGAGCTCTGCGTCCTCGCACAAGGTCACCGTATTTCTGACGGGATCCTTTTCACGCACGAAGGCAGGCCTGCCGAGCGCAATTCCAAGCCCCTTGCGCTGACCGACGGTATAGCGTATGATGCCGCTGTGCTTTCCCAAAACGTTTCCGTTTACGTCAATAAAATCTCCCTCGGGAAAGATCTCGCCTGTTGTCCGCTCGATAAATCCCGCATAGTCGCCGTCCTCGATAAAGCAGATGTCCTGACTGTCCGACTTGTGCGCGTTGACAAAGCCTTTCTCCGCGGCGATCGCCCTTATCTCGTCCTTTGACATCTGACCGAGAGGGAAGAGCACCCTTGACAGAACGTCCTGTGTCAGCGACCAAAGAAAGTAGGACTGATCCTTGCGCTTGTCTGCGGCGCTCTTTAACAGATACCGTCCGTCCGCGCTCTGCTCGACGATAGCGTAATGCCCAGTCGCCAGCTTGTCGTATCCGAGAGATCTTGCAAACTCCAAAAGCTTTCCGAATTTTACCGTGCGGTTGCACTCAACACAAGGGTTGGGCGTTCCGCCAACCTTGTATTCCTCAATAAAATTATTTACGACCAGAGCTTGAAAATCGTCTCTGAGATCGACCGTGTAGTGATCAATACCGATCACATCGCAAATGCGCTTGGCGTCGTCTATATCGTTCGTTTCCTTGTCGCACAGCCTCATCGTCACACCCGCCGTGTCGTACCCCGCCTCCTTTATAAGCAGGGCGGCGACCGCGCTGTCAACTCCGCCGCTCATAGCGACCAAAACCTTTTCTTT
>CAYULZ010000163.1:0-2912 GCA_964445865.1 uncultured Lachnospiraceae bacterium
TCCGATGCTGCTTTTTCAAGCACTTCCAAAGGAAGCATGGACGGTCCTGCCGAAAAATTGTAAACTCTGTTCATGATCATGAACCTCCGTAAAATAATGAGTGTTGCGCGCAAAGACGGCGCGTTACCTTACTATTATATAATTTTTATTTTCCCGAGTCAAGGGTTATCGGCAAAAATTTGTTGTTTTTTTGACAAATTCTGCACTTTGACTCATATTTTTTCGTGCTGTTCTTAATAATTATGCAATATGACACGAGCATTTTCGGCTCAATCACGCACCAGGATCAATTCCTTGGCGTAAGGAAGCGAGGCGATCCAATCGCAATAGGTATGCCATTCGGCAAGCTTATGCGTCTTGCGTGCATAGTACATATTGATCAGATTTTCGTAATTCATGCTGACCGTACGCATCTGGTTATAGCTCGACGGCAACAGTTGGATCATATTGTGCCATGGCTGACGGTCAGACTTGTCGGTGCAGAACTTCTGCCGCTCACCTTCAAGATAGGCAATCAGCGCATCGAGGGCGGCAAGGCCGGCTTCATCGAGACGGTCACACGAGAAATCGTCGCGTTCGAAGGGCTTGGCATGAATTTTATGCATCGTACTGCAGGAATTGGCAACCGTTCCGACCTTATAAGTATCAAACTCCTTCCACCAATAGAGGGGAGCGGTAATATCGACGGACACGAAGATCTGGCGCAAAAATTTGCGGTGGTCGCTTCCTGCCGTTGCGAGACGGTGCGCAAGATCGAGGTCGTTCGGCCCCAAAACGTAATTGCCCGCTTCGTCGTAGCTACTGTCGCTTCTCGCCCAGCTGTTCAAAGGATTGCGTGCGCCGCGGACGGCGTTCTCCAGATTCATGACGGAAACACGTTCGATCTGTATCATATTCTGCCTCCTTATTCGATATCCGCATCGAGAACGACGCGGGTTTCTATGACCTTTCGTACGTACGAGGACACCTTTTGGTGCTCGGGATGCTCTGCATAAATTTTCATTTCGGCAACAGTTTCAAATTCGGTCAGGAGCATCAGATCCATTGACATCTCGGTATGAGAAATATCAAATCCGATCTCCATACGCTTCAGCTGTGGAATGACGGGAAGCAGCGCGTACAGACGATCGCGAACGATCACCATGTTCTCCTCTTTCGTCTTTCCCTCGGCCGTATCCTTAAATTTCCACATGACCACATGACGGATCATCTCGGCAGCCTCCTTGTAATTTCGTATTTTTTAAAAATATCATTCTTTTTTTATCATATCATATTTTCATATAAAAGTCAATTGACTTTTTTCGTTTTTTGTGGTACAATGAAGGAAAAGATTTTGTTTTTTTATCGGAGTTCGCTTATGTCCTATTGCTTTTCCGACAAGATCGCGGCGCTGAAGCCCTCCGCGATCCGTGAAATTTTCAAAAATCTGACCGATCCGTCGGTCATTTCCTTTGCAGCGGGCAATCCTGCGCCCGAATCCTTCCCCGTTGAGGCCTTAAAGAACCTTGCGGAGGATATTTTCGTTCATGCGTCGACGCCTGCTTTGCAGTACAGCATCACCGAGGGCTATACCCCTCTGCGCGAGGCCATTACCGCGCGGCAGGTCACACGCTTCGGCGCGGGTATGGTACGCGAGGGCGACGAAACGATCGTCGTCTCTGGCGGCCAGCAAGGCATCGAGCTTGCCTGCAAGGTCTTTTGCAACGAGGGCGACGCCGTCATTTGCGAGGATCCGAGCTTTATCGGTGCGCTCAACGCCTTCCGCTCAAACGGAGCACGTACCGTTGGCGTCCCCATGGAAGCGGACGGTATCTCGATCGAGGTGCTCGAAGAAACCCTCAAGTCCGAGAAGCGTGCCAAGCTCCTCTATCTGATCCCCACCTTTCAAAACCCCACCGGCATCACGACCAGCCTTGAAAAACGCCGCGCCATTCTCGCGCTGGCAGAAAAATACGATATTGTCATTTTGGAGGACAACCCCTACGGAGAGCTCCGCTTCGCCGGCCGCGAGATCCCGACGCTCAAGTCGATGGATACGACGGGGCACGTCATTTACTGCTCCTCCTTCTCGAAGATTCTCTCTGCGGGCATGCGCGTGGGATTTGTGATTGCCCCCGCCGACGTGAGTGCCAAGATGGTCGTGGCCAAGCAATCCGAGGACGTACACACCAACATCTTCTTCCAGATGCTCTGTTATCGCTATATGACCGAGTACGATCTCGACGCACACATCCGCGAGATCAACGATCTCTATCGCCGCAAATGCGGGCTGATGCTCGAGGCGATCGACCGCTATATCTCACCGGCACACGCAACCTTTACGCACCCCGAGGGCGGCCTCTTTCTGTGGGGCACGCTGACGTCGGGCGAGCCCTCGACGGCCTTTGTCAAAAAGGCACTCGAGAAGAAGATCGCCGTCGTACCCGGCGCGACCTTCCTCTGCGACCCCTCTCTGCCCTCTCCCTCCTTCCGCCTCAACTACTCGACACCCACCGACGAGCAGATCACGTTCGGTATCCGGGCACTCGGTGAGGCACTGACAGAGCTGTATTCCTAACGATTTCATTACCCAACGGAGGTTTTTCATATGTTTCAAGACAAAAAAATCTGCTATTCGGGCGTCCAGCCCAGCGGAAACTTAACCATCGGTAATTACCTCGGTGCGATCCGCAATTTCTCGCTCTACTCCGAGCAGTACAAGACCTTTTACTGCGTGGTGGACGAGCATGCGATCACCGTCCGTCAGGTGCCAGCCGAGCTTCGTCGCCGCACCTATGAGACGCTCGCGCTTTACATGGCCTGCGGACTCGATCCGAAGAAAAATACGCTTTACGTACAGTCGCACGTGCACGAGCACGCCGAGCTGTCCTGGATTTTGAATTGCTTTACGATGTTCGGTGAGCTCTCCCGTA
>CAYULZ010000164.1:0-2787 GCA_964445865.1 uncultured Lachnospiraceae bacterium
CCTGCTGACCCCTACGAGAATTTACGTAAAGCCCGTTCTTGCCCTGATGGAAAAGGTCAAGGTGAAGGGAATCTCCCACATCACGGGAGGCGGCTTCTATGAGAATATTCCGAGAAGCATTCCCGACGGACTCGGTGCGAAGGTCAACCGTGCGGCCGTTAAGATCCTGCCCATTTTTGACTTGATCGCCAAGACGGGTAACATCAGCGAGCGCGACATGTTCAATACCTTTAATATGGGTGTCGGTATGAGCATCGTGGTCGCTCCCGAGGACGCAGAGACCGCCCTCGAGATCCTCCGTGCGAACGGCGAGGACGCTTACGTGATCGGTGAGATCGTAAAATCCGACGAAAAGATCACCATCGTTTCCTAACAAATCCGTGACTGCGGCAAGCCCGATGCGGGCGTGCCGCTGTCGCTGACTCACGCAGTCGGAGCTTTTAAGGAGAAAAACATGCAACAAAAGGCAAACATCGCCGTGCTCGTTTCGGGCGGCGGTACCAATTTGCAAGCGCTGATCGATGCCCAGGCGTCGGGTCAGCTCAAAAGCGGTAACATTTCCGTGGTCATTTCCTCGAATCCCGAGGCGTACGCCATTCAGCGTGCCCTTGAGGCGGGTATTCCCGCCGAGGTCGCCTCTCGTAAGGGGCTCGGCTCCTCGGAGGCGTTTGAAGCAAGAATTATGGAGTTCTTGAACGACTACGAGATCGACGTGATCGTGCTGGCCGGCTTTATGTCGATTCTCTCGGAAAATTTCGTAAAGCAGTATCCCGAGCGGATCATCAACGTCCACCCCTCGCTCATTCCGTCCTTCTGCGGCGCAGGCTTTTACGGCCTCCGCGTACACGAGGCCGCCCTCGCTTACGGCGTCAAGGTGACGGGTGCGACCGTGCATTTCGTCAACGAGATTCCCGATGGTGGAAAGATCATCATGCAAAAGGCAGTGGCGATCCGCGAGAACGATACGCCCGAATCCCTGCAAAAGCGAGTGATGCGTCTGGCCGAGTGGCAAATTTTGCCCCGCGCGGTCGAAAAGGTCTGCGCATCGATCAAAAAATAAAAAATACGGATAAAAAGGTGAATAGTATGGCACTGTATGATTTGAAGACCCTTCTTGCCGAGAACAGCTACCCGGGACGCGGTATCGTGATTGGGACGTCGGCAAACGGAAAGAACGCGATGATCGCGTATTTTATCATGGGACGAAGCGAGAACAGCCGAAACCGCGTGTTCGAGCGCTTCGCGGGCGGTATGAGAACCAAAGCGTTTGATGAATCCAAGCTCTCCGACCCTAGCCTTATCATTTATAATCCCTATCTGCAGAAGGGTTGTGTGGATATCATTACCAATGGCGACCAGACGAATACTGTCTATGATTTCGTCGTTGCCGATGCTGAGAACACAAATGCCTTTGAGGACGCCCTCATGACGCGCGAGTTCGAGCCGGACGCGCCCAACTTCACCCCCAGAATTTCGGGTATTTGTTACTACGATTTTTCGAACGCAGCATTTACCTATCGCCTCTCCATTTTGAAGAGCGCGAACGGCCGTCCCGAGGTCTGTAACCGTTATTTCTACCGTTACGGTGCAGAGCAGGGCATTGGTCACTTTATCCATACCTACCGTTGCGACGGTAATCCCATTCCTTCCTTCTCGGGAGAGCCCGAGGAGGTCGCTCTCCCCGACACCGCCGAGGAATTGGCTGAGCTCGTATGGAGCAACCTCAACGAGAACAACAAGGTATCTCTGTTCGTGCGCTCCGTACCGCTCGACGGCAGTGAGCCCACCGAGATCATCATCAATAAAAACAAGTAAGCGAAGGAGATCGGAACATGAAAGAATTTGAACTGAAATACGGCTGTAAGCCCAATCAGAAGCCGTCTAAAATTTATATGCACGACGGCAGTGATCTGCCGATCAAGATTTTGAACGGCCGCCCCGGCTATATCAATTTTCTTGATGCGTTTAATAGCTGGCAGCTCGTCAAGGAGCTCAAGGAAGCACTGGGACTTCCCGCCGTCACCTCCTTCAAGCACGTCAGCCCCACCTCGGCGGCTGTGGGTATTCCGCTGTCCGAGAAGCTGAAGAAGGCTTGCTTCGTCGATGATATCGAGGGACTGGACGAGTCTCCCTTGGCTTGTGCCTACGCAAGAGCACGCGGCACAGACAGAATGTGCTCCTTCGGTGACTGGGTCGCACTCTCCGACGTCTGTGACGTGACGACCGCCAAGATGATCGCTCGCGAGGTTTCCGACGGTATCATCGCGCCCGGCTACGAGCCCGAGGCGCTTGAGATCCTCAAGGGTAAGAGAAAGGGCAACTATAACGTCGTCGAGATCGATCCGAATTACGTTCCCGCCGAGGCCGAGCACAAGCAGGTATTCGGCATCACCTTTGAGCAGGGAAGAAACAATTTCAAGATCGACGAGTCTCTCTTGCAGAACCTCGTTACCGAAAATAAGACGCTGCCCGAGAGCGCCATTCGCGACCTCATCGTGGCACTCATTACCCTCAAGTATACCCAGTCCAACTCGGTTTGCTATGCCGTGGACGGACAGGCCATCGGCGTCGGTGCGGGTCAGCAGTCGAGAATCCACTGCACGCGTCTGGCGGGAAGCAAGGCCGACACGTGGTTTTTGCGTCAGCACGAGAAGGTGCTGAATCTGCCCTTCAAGTCGACGCTTGGCAGACCCGACCGTGACAATGTCATCGACGGCTACATCAACCGCAACGAGGAGGACGTTTGCGCCGACGGCAATTGGCAGAAGTACTGCACCGAGCAGCCTG
>CAYULZ010000165.1:0-2632 GCA_964445865.1 uncultured Lachnospiraceae bacterium
CCGTCCGTCGGTAGGGGGCGACGTCCTCGACGCCCCGGGCAGGTACAAAGAACAATTTGAATTGAAAAAAGGTTGATTGTGCAGGCCGGGGCGTCGGGGACGTCGCCCCCTACGGACAGACGCCGCAAAACACCATTATACCGGAACAAAAAATCCCCCTCGGCAGGCACACCTACCGAGAGGAATATTTTGCAATGCGACTATTTTTTAAAGGAATTTCAAACGATCGGTGTGCCGATCGGGGGGATTACGGATAGATAACTTCGATTTTATCCTCTAACGTATCACTGAAATAGAAGTAAACCTCAACTCCCTTTTCCAGAATATAATGCTCAACAAAGTGATAATCTTCACCCTCACGCAGCTCGTTGCTGCTTTCATTCACGCTGTAATACTTGTCGTTGATGACCAACCACCACCCTGCGGTATCGTTCTCGGAATTGTAACCGCGCACTTCAAATACCATATACTCGGATCTGATTGCCATCGTACCGCAGCTGACGCCGCTATATTCCCTGCTCCAAGGGTGGAATCCAAGATGATCGTTACACAGCTGAGCAAAGCCTTTCAGCAGAAGATCGTGCGAGGTAAACGATGCCTCGGCCTGTGCGCGTGCGGCTGCTTTTCTTTCAAGGAAATTCTCATAAGCTGCCATCTGCGTCTCATCAAAAGTAGCCAACACGTCCTCGGTAGGCATTTCCGCCTCTATCTCCCCGTAGAGGTCATACGCGTACGGATTGACCCAATTCTCTTCTCCCTCTCTTGCAAGATCGGAGATATCGTATCCTGCTTCATCGCTTACGTAAAGAGAGGTATTGATCCATTCATCCCGTGAAACGGTACTGCGAATAGACTTGACGGTATCGTGATAAGCGAAGAATGCATCACGCTTTTCGGTGTCGATTTCACCGTTCTCATCCACAAACGACTCGGCATACAGATTGATCGGCTTGCGAATGGTGTACTGCGCCGCTTCCTTTTCAAACATTTCAAAATTGGACAGTGCTCGATCGAAAGTCTTGTCTGTCATCAGATTCAGGTCGTGGGCAAACAGATAGCGGAATGCCACCATGTAAATGCTGCCTGCAGCAATGATCTCACCCTCTGGATTGTAGACGGTATAGTCAATAAACGTATCCCTGTTGCAGCCTGCATCACTGTAACCCACATGCTGTGCGTAAAACCACGAAAGGCTCTCGTCACCCTTGAGCGTCAGCTCACCGTCGGCAAAATGGGACAGATAAAAGAGATCCCATTTGCCACCGTTATCGTCCACGTACTGATACATCTCCTCACCATACTTGCGCACCCATTTTACCTGTCCTAACGCACCGTAATCACAGCTGAGCTTGACAGTATTTTCCGCACCGCAGTTCAGCGTGATGATGGGCATTGGCGCGGTAAAATACTCCTCGGTTTCGTCGAACGAAACACCGCTGTTCTGGCCGGGCATACTGATCAGACCATCGTCATTCACCGTAAAACCGGAATACGAAATATTGCCAAGACTGAGCAGCTGCGCAACGCCGGGATAGGTCATCACGTTCTCAACGGGGGGAACGTCGGTGGTCTCGGGGATCGGAATCGTGCTCTCTGCATCGGTCGTCGCGCCCGGAATTTCACTCGGAGCGTCGTCGCCAAGCATCATGGGAACAACGGCCAGGGCGGACGCCAGCGTGGTGATCAGCAATGCTGCCGCAAGCACCAGCGCAATACGCGCCTTGCCCGATGCCAAGAAAGCCTTATTTCTGCGCGGCTTCATGCAAGCGGCGATCTGCTCCTCGTTCAGCGTGCCAAGCGCGTCTATGAGTTTTTCTGTTTTCTTATTCATAAAAACCTCCTTAACTGTGTTGCCTTACAACCGGATGTTGTTTTCACGTAAGTATTTCCGCAGTCGCTTTCGAATGCGAACCAGGCGCATGACAACGCTTGATTCGCGTATCCCAAACTGCATCGCGATCTCCTCATTGGTCATGAAACGGAAATACCGCATCAAAAACATATCACGGTCGCAAGGCTTTTGCTCTTCAAGGAAAAGGCGCATGCAACGGTTGATCTCTTCCGAGTCGCTCTCGGCCTGCTCCTGTCGATCGGGCAAGCATTCCTCCAGCTCCTCAAGTGAGCTCAGGTATTCGCTCCCCGCCCTTCTCTCGGCTTGGTTGTAGCGCACGCGGTCGATGGAACGGCGACGCACGATACCGCCAAGAAAGGCCGACAGCTGCTTGGGTGACGCGGGCGGAACGGCGTTCCACAACTCTAAGATCGCGTCGTTGACGCATTCCTCGGCGTCCTGCTCCGAGCCCGTGATGCGCAGGGCGATCGAATGCATCAGCGCACCGTATTTACTTTGGGCTGCCCGCAATGCAAATTCATCACGTCTGCCAAGCAGCGCGACGATCTCGTCATCATCGGGCATGCGTTCCCACGCATTTCCATCAAGGATCATGCTCCTTCCTCCTTTTCAAGCAATTTGGCACATGTGCTTCACCCTTAAGAACGAAACAAAACGCGTTTGACAACACGTTTTGGAGAAATTTTTGTTAAAATTTTTGAGGTAATGAAATACAAAAATGCAAACCGTCCGTCGGTAGGGGGCGACGTCCTCGACGCCCCGGGCAGGTACAAAGAACAA
>CAYULZ010000166.1:0-2625 GCA_964445865.1 uncultured Lachnospiraceae bacterium
GCAAAGCTTGCAGGCATGCCGAACGAGGTGATCCGACGTGCCAAGGAGGTGATGGCCTCGGTCGAAAAGACGGCGCGTGCAATCAGTACGGTAGACGCCAAGGAAGAGACTGTGGACGAGGGGCTCATCTCGATGGATGATTTCATTCACGATCAGGTCATTGAGGAGCTCAAGGCCGTCGATCTCAATACGCTCTCACCCTACGAGGCCATGAGCTTTTTGTTCGGTCTCAAAAAACGCTTACAGTAAGATACCGTAAGAATATCAAGAAAGGAGCTCCGATATGGGAAAAATCAATGTCTTGTCTTTTGCTGTGGCCAATCTGATCGCCGCAGGTGAGGTGGTCGATCGGCCGTCCTCCGTCATCAAGGAGCTCTTAGAAAACGCCATCGACTCGGGTGCGGATCATATTACCGTAGAAATCCAGAACGGCGGCGTGACCTACATGCGCGTGTCGGATAACGGCTGTGGCATGGAGCCTGAGGATCTTCCTGTGGCGATCCGTCGCCACGCGACGAGTAAAATCAAAACGGCGGAGGATCTCAATGGAATCCTTACGCTCGGCTTCCGCGGGGAGGCATTGGCCGCCATCGCATCGGTATCCGACCTGCGTATCATTTCCAAAACACGCGATGCCGCAAGCGGCTCGATGCTCGAGGCGCGTGGCGGCGATATCGTCGGCGTCTCCGAGCGTGCGGCGGCAGACGGCACGACGGTGATTGTTGAGAATCTCTTTGCCAACGTACCCGCAAGACGAAAGTTCCTCAAAAAGGACGTGACCGAGGCCATGGCTGTAACAGCCGTGGTTGAGAAGATCGCACTTTCGAAGCCGCATATCGCCTTTCGCCTGATCGTGGACGGTAACGTGCGTCTCGAAACGGTGGGTGACGGCGAGCTGAAAAATGCGATCCATGCCGTGTTCGGACGGGATTTTGCCTCGCGCATGATCCCAACCGAAATGCAGATGGAGGGCATTTCGGTCAAGGGCTTCGTCGGACGGTCGGATAACGTCAAGGCCAACCGAAACTATCAAAATTTTTTCATCAACGGCCGATTTGTCAAGAGCCGCACCGCAGGCGCGGCACTCGAGCAGGCCTACACCTCGTATATCCCTCCCGAAAAATTCCCGTGCTGTGTGCTCTTTATGGAAATCCACCCGGGAGCGGTCGATGTCAATGTGCATCCCGCCAAGCTCGAAGTGAAATTCTCCAACGAAAAGCCGGTATTTGAAGCCATTTATTACGCCGTGCGCAATGCACTTGAATCGAATACCGAACGTCCGAGCATCACCCTGCAAGCACCGAAAAAATCGTGGACGGAAAAGGAAAAGGTGTCCGATGCGACACAGCCCGTGCGCGAGGGCAGAGAGGAATCGCTGAAAAAGCGGCAGATGGAGAGTGAATTATATCTGCAAAATAAGCTGACCGAGTCCCCCATGTTCCAAAACAGCGAGACCAAAACGGTTTCGGCGGCAGAAAAAAAAGCCGCCTTTACGACCATGAGTGCAGCCGATTACGTCAAGGAGTTTGCGGGTGGACGCAAGTCCACCGAGCCTCCAAAAAAACAAGAAGTACCTATTGCACCGCCCGTGCGCGAGCTGCCGCGCGTCGAAAACGAGTCGCCGAAGTCGGTTGCTTCTCACTCGGCGCCGATCGCCAAGCCGCCCATAGAGCCAACGGTTGCCGTTTCCGAGAGCCCCACATCGACGCCCGTGCCCAGCGAGGAGACGCTCCGTTATCGCATCGTGGGGGAGGTGTTCAACGCTTATATTATCGTGGAAAGGGGAGATACCATGCTCCTCATCGACAAGCATGCGGCGCATGAGCGCATTCTGTTCGAGCAGCTAAAGGCAGGCTTGCAGACGGCAGGCAACGCCTCACAGCTTCTGATGCTTCCGCTTGAGATCATGCTGACCTCGGACGAGATTCAGACGCTGACGCAGTACCGTGCCGAGCTTGAGGCCATTGGCTTTACCTTTGAGTCGGGCCGTTATACGGTGACCGTCAGTGCAATTCCGGAGGGAATCGAATCGGATGCTGTCGGCGATATGCTCGCCGTCATGGCCGAGCGCATACGGAGCAATACGGGCTCTGCCAAGCTGACTCGCGATATCGTTTTTGAAAAGGCACTGTACCAGGCCGCATGCAAGGCGGCGATCAAAGCAGGGCGCGTCTATCCGCCCGAATATACGAAGTGGCTGGTTGATCGGCTGATGGCACTTCCCGATATTACGGTGTGCCCACACGGTCGTCCCGTGGCCATGGAGCTTTCAAAAAAGCAACTGGATCATCAATTTGAGAGATGCTGATCACAACACAAAGAGAGGATTTACTATGTTTGAATTACTGACTACGGACGGCCGTGCCCGGCGTGGCATTCTGCATACGGTACACGGCGACATCCAGACCCCCGTGTTTATGAACGTTGGTACCTGCGCCGCCATAAAGGGTGGTGTTTCGACCAAAGAGCTTGTTGACATCGGCTGTCAGGTCGAGCTCTCCAATACCTATCATTTGCACATTCGTCCGGGCGACAAGCTTATTCACGATATGGGCGGCTTGCAGGAATTTATGAATTGGCACCGTCCGATTCTGACCGACAGTGGCGGATTTCAGGTATTTTCTC
>CAYULZ010000167.1:0-2607 GCA_964445865.1 uncultured Lachnospiraceae bacterium
AAGAATCTATGCATAACGGCAAGCCGATGACTGCGGTCATCGGCTTGCTTTTTTTATCTACCGAAAGTGGATTGAAATATACCAAAGAAAAGCAAAAAAATACAATCTCTTTTGCCCAAAATGCGGTATCATATACCCAAAGCCAACATGGTACGATGGCCATATGCGCGCTGTCGGGAAGGGAGTCATAATGAATTCTACCAACCAGCAAAAATATGAAATGCCCGAGGAAATGCAAAAGCATATTCCCACCGCATCGCAAGCGCCCATGTCGATCTATCCTGCGGGAAACGGCGCGTATGTGATGCTGTTCGAGGGCGTGGAGGAATCCTTCTTTGAAGCTTATTCGCAGGCCCTTTCGGCACTCGGCTATACGCAGTATACGGCCACGAGCTTTAACGGCAGCAAGCCAGAAAATACAAACCGCTTTGCGACCTATACGACCGACGCGTACAGCGTGGATCTTGGCTATCATGCAAGAGGATATCTGGATTCCGTGACGGATGATCCGAACAAGGAAAGCTACGGAAATAAATTTGACGGCGGTATTTTGTTCGTGACCGTCTCTCCGAGAGAGGGCTTGACCCTTCCGTTGACCGAAGCTCCCGCCTATACGTCTTTGGATCCGGACAAGTATCCCACCACGCTGACGCAGGTCGGCCTTGGTGATTACCATACCAACGAGGCGTCCAACTGCTACATCATTCGTTTGGCCGACGGTACGTTTATCATTCATGATATCGGCTATGGCGACGCGATGAACCCGAAAACGACGGCCGATGCGGTTTACGAGCTACTCAAAAAGCAGGCG
The DNA here is from genome assembly GCA_964445865.1 of uncultured Lachnospiraceae bacterium. Taxonomy (GTDB): domain Bacteria; phylum Bacillota; class Clostridia; order Oscillospirales; family CAG-272; genus HGM12713. The sequence goes on from CAYULZ010000167.1 coordinate 812, forward strand.
CCCGACCCCGATCACATCGTTATCACGGCCTGGGTGACGACGCATCCGCACCGTGACCACATGGACGGTCTGGAGCATTTTGCCAACAAGTACGCAAGCGACCCGACCATCACGGTTAAGCAGTTTGTGCACAATTTTGCCGAGGACGAGATCGCAACGCCCTTTGAGCGAAGCTGTCAGGTGGCCGTTCGAGAGGCTATGGCAAAATTCGGCCCCGACGTTGAGGTCGTCAAGCCGCATGCGGGCAACGTGCTGTATTATGCAAACGTAAAATTCCGCATTTTGTATTCCCACGAAAACCATCTTCAGCTCAACGGCGGTCGCTACGACGGCAATGCCTCGTCGCTCGTCATGCAGATGGAGACCGAGGACGGTCTCAAGGTTCTGTTCGGCGCGGATTCGCCGATGCGTGATAACGGACACGGCGGCAAGCCCTTTACCTACGGCGCGATCCACAAGCGCTACGGCTCCTTCCTTGAGAGCGATATCATGACGAACATGCACCACGGTCTTGGCGGTGGCTCGGGCTGGGATACCAACGCGACGATCAAGCCGAAGATCGTGCTTTGGCCGATCACGTGGGGGAAGATTCACAATGCGGGCACGGTGCTGATCAATAGCAGCCATGCGATCTACTTCAACAAGGAGACGGCGGAGAGTAGCTACAACACCTTTGCCGAGGGCGTACTGCACGAGACGCCGAACTATGTGGGTGTGTACGGCTGGTTCGTGGCTGACGATAATATTCATGTCATCACCATGAAAAAGGATGCGTTAAGCGTTGCCGTTTACGATACGCACGACGAGTATAAAAACAGCGAATCATAAAGAAAAAGCCTGCCGATGACTGCGGTCATCGGCAGGCTTTTATTGTCCGAGACGGGCGAGCGTGGGTGTGGTGGCAAGGGTGTCCGCACCGAACAGAATCAGTACGCGATCGGGCTTGACCTCCTCGAGGATTGCCGCCGCACCCGACGGCTCGTAACGCGGATCGACGAGTACGAGCTGAAAATGCAGAGCAAGGAAGGGAGCGAGCGCGTTCGCGAAGCTGTCCTTGAATAAAAGAAGGGTTGGTTTTTCGGGGCTTGTGGGATCGGTGACCGTCACACGGGCGTAATTGCCCCCTAGAAAAACCTCGTAAGGATCGTCGCCGACGAGTGCTTCCCAAGCGTATAGCGAATGCCGTTCGCTTTCTATCTCCTCACTTTCCACGACGTAGCTTTCGTCTCCTTTATAACGGTAGAGCGTGATCGTATCGGGCAGGGTTGCCGAGAGCCCCGAGCGCGCAAAGGAGGTGCCGAAAAAATTTTCGGTGGCCGTGACGGGGGAGAAATACTCTTTGCCGTAGGGAGTGATACCAAGTGATGGCGCGAGCGTGACGTATGCCAGATACGCGCCCTCGGTCGTCCAATGATGGTCGGTGCGGTAAAAGACCGACTCCCCTCGCTCGCCGGCCTCTTGCAGCGACTCGGTCAGATCGATCTGTGCGGGGAGGGCGTCGTCGATGCTTTCATGAATCTGGGCCGCGCGGGTGGTGTCGTAGCCGCTTGGCAGATAGGAGGTCATTACGTCGGTGGTGCGTGGGAGGATCGCAATCGACAAGGGGGGCGCAGTTCGGTCGGCGAGCACACGGCAGGCGGCAAGGTTTTGCTCCGCCACGGTGAGGCTTTCATACTCGCCGCGCGCGATTAGATAGCCGTCCTTCCCAAAGAGAATGCCGTTGTTTTCTTGCTTGCCGAGGACACGCTCCGCCGTCGCTTTCAGGGCAGTAAAGGTCTCGCGCAGAGGAAAATGAT
>CAYULZ010000168.1:0-2575 GCA_964445865.1 uncultured Lachnospiraceae bacterium
TCTTCTGGGGCGACGCCTGGTTGGTCATGGCATTGTTCAGCGAGTTGAAGCCCTTCTGAAGAACAGGAGCTTTCGACTTGTAAACCTTGTCCTGACGACCCTGCTTGACGAGCTGATTAAAGGTTGGCATTCTTCCTTTTTCCTCCTTCTTGTAAATTTAATGTTTATTTACAGAGGCACGCGTCGAAGCACGCGCACCGTTCTGCCTTTTTCAAGTTTTTCAGCGTTTTCGCCAAAAAACGGTTACAGTATATTATACCATGACCGTCCTCGTTTGTCAAGTTGCATTCTTTTGGCATCAAAAATTCTCCCTTTTGCACAAATGCACACCGTAATTATTTGCGCATTTTCACAATTTCATTCATTTTTGAGTAGTTTCGGCTTCTTTTTCGTCTTACGATGCTTTTTCGTTTCTGTTTCTTTCTGCCCATAGCAGCAAAAAGTCCCCCCGCAAACCACAGAAAGAGCTCGCCTTTGCATGTAAAGGCAAGCTCTTTCTTCATGGCTTCATTCAAAAATAATGCAGACGGGAACGAAGCTTTTTTAAGAAACTCCGTTTATGAAATAATAAAAAACGCTAAAAAAAGTCATGCAAAAAAATTTCTCCATATACCAAAAAGTAACGCAAGGCCGATCTCGCACCAGAGAATCACATCCCATGCGCGTGGGTGCTTTCGATGCCCGAGTCTTACGTATTGCACGTCGGAGTACACGAGACACCCCACGATCACAGGACCGTTCACAAGCAGAAACGGATTGTAACGGAAGGCTGCGACGACATCCAGCCGCAGCAGAGAGATCAGCATTCTCGACACCCCGCAGGCAGGACATTGCAGCCCCGTCACCTCATAAAAGATACAAGGCAAACCGATTCCCGTACAAAGAAAGAGGATCAGATACCCCACGCCGACCGCGAGCACGGTCGCATATTTGACGAGTGTTTTACGCAAGCGCTCCTTCATTTTCAGTCTTACTCTGCCCCGATCTGCTTATTGATCGTGTCCTGAATCAAGGCTTGCACAACGATGCTGAAGCCAAAAATGCTCAAAAGCAGATAAAGAATGGCGGTGTTCGAGCGCTTATCGTCCAAGGAATCCTGCTTTTCTCCCATTTTATACGCCCAATAATAGCCATAGATACCACAGGTCAGCAGATTAAGCAAAAAACACATGCCACCCGACATATCCTTCTCATTCCCCGTGATCTCGTTGAGCTCGTCGGTCAGCTTAATAAACCAAAAGATCGAATAGATCCCGCAGGTCACGATCGACAAAACGATCGCCGTTACGAGATTGCGCGGCTCTATGTTGTAGGTACGGGCAGGCTTCGACTCCTGCAGGGCCGCGCCGCAGGAAACACAAAACACGGCTTCCTCGTGAGTCGCCGCACCGCAGTTGGGACAATAACGCTTTCCCTTTCCCGCCGGCACGCCACACTTGACGCAGACCACCGCTGCCTCGTGCATTTCATTTCCGCAATTACGACAATACATGATAATCCTCCATCGGTTTGTCCTTGTAACGAAAAAGCAGTTGCCTTATCGCAACCGCCTTTTCGTCAGAATACGTTTAGTCCTTCAGCTTCGCGCCATCTACATCCGTGTCTCTGTTTCCACACAGGATCATGATGCCCTCGACCAAGCCCCAGATACCGCCGATACCGCAGGTAACGACCGAAACAATGATCTGAATGATCGCCTTCTTGGTAAAGCCGAGGTAGAAGTTGTGAACACCGTATGCGCCAAGGAAAATACCGAGCAGACCGGCAACAAGCTTCGAACGCTTGCTCAGCTTTGCTTCGGGCTCTGCTGTCTGCAGGCTGGCACCGCAGGTCACACAAACAACGGCTTCCTCACTGGTAGTGGCACCGCAGGTCGGGCAAAAGCCCTTTCCCTTGCCGGCAGGCACGCCGCACTTTACGCAAACGGCAGCCTCCTCATGCATTTCACTTCCACAATTACGACAATACATGATAAAGTCCTCCTTATATTCACAAAGCCTTCCTTCCACATGTATGAAGGCATTTGCTGTTTTATTCATTATAACACGGAGAATCACTCTTGTCAATGGATTTTTATACAATTTTCTTCACTTTTTGACAAAAAGCAAGCCTGCCGAAATCGGCAGGCTTGCAAAGGGTATTTTTATTTTGCGGCGTTGAGTCTTGCCTCAAGAGCAGCCAGCTCGTCGTACATCGCCTGCGGAACTCTTTCGCCAACCTGTGCGTAGAAGTCCTTGATGTTGGCAATGTCCTCAAGCCAGGATGCCGTATCGACGGTCAGCAGCTCGCGGATCGTATCGATGGTAACGTTCTCGAGGCCCTCGATGTTGATATCCTCGGCGTTCGGAACATAGCCGATGGGAGTCATCTTCGCCTCAACCTTACCCTCGCAGCGAGCGAGAATCCACATCAGGACTCTCATGTTGTCGCCGAAGCCGGGCCAGATGAAGTTGCCGTTGTCATCGGTGCGGAACCAGTTGACGTGGAAGATCTTCGGAGCGTTGGGAATGAGCGTGCCCATCTTGAGCCAGTGTGCCCAGTAGTCGCCCATATCGTAGCCGACGAAGGGACGCAT
>CAYULZ010000169.1:0-2533 GCA_964445865.1 uncultured Lachnospiraceae bacterium
CCTTCGGGAGAATTTTTTATTTCATCAGCTCATCGGTCAGGCGTAGGATCTCAGGTGCAATCTTCGCTCTTTCTCTCCGAACGATAGCATGGTAGATCGGATAGGCAAGGCTTGCCAAAACGCCTCCCGTCAAGCCGACCGCAACACCGATCAGCATCGCAAAGCGACGATATAGGCCGAGAATATCCGAAAGCTCCGTCATGGCAAGGCTCATACCCAAGCCGAGGATCAGGGATCCCAGAACACCGATCATCAGGGCTACCGCACGTGCCTTTCTCGTAACGCCGACATCAAGGCGGCGCAAACGCACCATCTTATCCTCCTCGGGCGGTGCATATTTTTCGCGGATTCTTTTCAGCTCTGCCTGCTCCTTCGCGGAATAAGTATACTGAAAGCCCCCGTTTTTATTCTTGTCTTCCATGGAGTCTCTCCTTGAGTTCTTGCACGGTGAACGTGTTTTTTTGTTTTTCTTCCTTGAGCATTTTCAGCCCTTTGCTTCCTCGTACGATCATGGAAATGGCCATCACGATGATGCACGCGGAGATCGCGCCGCCCGTCAGGCCGAGCATCAACCGACGGAAGCCCAACGACTCCGCCTGGCCAAAGGTCGTCAGCATGGTCGATTCGAGCGTGAGCATTGAGACGCACGCCGCGGTCAAGCTGATGGCCTTTGAGGCTGACAGCACGGGACTGTGATATTTGCGATAGCGGACGATATTGACAATTGCCATCGTAAAGGACGTAAAGGTATACGCCGCCATCATGATCGTTGTGATCTCATGATGGTGGAAGGTTCGATTCCAATAGATCATAAAAAAGATCATCAACGAAAGCGCCAGATTCATCGCAAGGAATACCCATCCACACGCACGGTAGCGGACAAGCTCGGTGCGCATCTGTACACCCGGCTCGTTTTTACTCGTGTAACGCACCAAAGCGAAGCGCACGACCGCGAGTGAGAGATAATACACGGCCAAGGAACAAAACCAGAACGAGCGGTGATAAAAGCCGAGCCAAAGCTGAAATACGGCGTATGCGGCGTTCCAGATCAGAGAGCCGTACAACGTAACGTTAACGCGCAACCGCACATCATCGAGCCATCGCCGCGCGTAGCGGTTTTCGTCCTTAAAGGTCTTGAAAAAGCGAATGAGATACGGGATCTTAAAGCACCATACCGTCAAGGTGTATGCCGCCAAAACGTAAGAAACGATAGCGAGTACCGATTCCGTTCCCAAAAACACCATCGAATACACGAGAAAGACCGTAGCGATGGGAACGAGTATGATCATGATGGCAATATGAGGAAATAATAATGCTTTACCGAGTTTCTTCCAATTCATAAGGAGTCCTCCTGATAGTAACAGTAAACGTTGTACCGACGCCCATGGTGCTGTCCACGCCAATCTCGCCCTGCGTAATATCCACGACGCGCTTGACAAGCGCGAGCCCCAGGCCGTTGCCCTGGGTAGCATGGGAGGTGTCGCCTTGATAAAACTTTTCAAAAATATGCGCGCCGATCTCTGGCGTCATGCCACAGCCCGTGTCCGTGACCCGAACAGTAGCGTAGGTATCGTCAGCATGCAACGACACCGTAACGGTGCCGCCGCGCTCGGTAAACTTAAAGGCATTGGAAAACAGATTGTTCCAAACGAGCGACAGAAGCTCGGCATCGGCGAAAACGGTCACGTTTTCTTGCAGATCGGTGTCGATCTCAATGCCGCGCGTTTCCCATACGTTCTCGTATTGAAGCAGGCATTCGCAGAGCTGCTCGCCGAGATCGTATCGTTTCGGGTTCGGATAAATTTGCTGATTCTCCAAGCGGTTGAGCTTGAGAATGTTCGTCATCATATCGGAAAGGCGGCGCGATGCATCGCTGACAGCCTTGGCGTACTCGATCCTCGTCTGCTCAGGCAGATCGGGGGCTTGCAGAAGCGTACCGTAATTCTGCATGACGGCAAGCGGCGTTTTCATTTCATGCGAGACGTTCGCAATAAAGTCCGCACGCAGGGTCTCCACGCTGGAAAGCTCACAGGCCATCGTGTTAAAGCAATCAATGATTACGTTATAGTTATCATCGGCGGAAAAGCTGCTGATCGGCGAAATACGAACGTCGAAGTCTCCCTTCACGATCTCCTGCGCGGCAGAGGTAATATGCTTGGTTACCTTTTCGGTCGTCAATTTTCGACGGACCGCGTCGAATGCGGTAAACAGCGTACTGAGCACCATCACGTTCAAGAAGGTCAGCTTTGCCGCTGTTTGCAGGTTCTCCCCCGTCAGCTCGACGTCCAAGGATTTCGACAGGACGCTCACAAACAGCGAGGTCGTGCAGGTAACGAGAAAGGCCGTAAGCAGGAAAAACAGAAAATAGTGGTAGATCCCTTGCAGTATTTTATGTCCAAGGCTTGTTTTTTTCATTTGATCACCGCCTTGTAGCCGAGCCCGTGCACGGTCTTGATCTCAAAGTCCTCGCATTCGCTGAGCTTTGCGCGCAGCTTTGCCATGTAAACGTCTACGGCTCTCGGCGCGGTTTCGG
>CAYULZ010000170.1:0-2522 GCA_964445865.1 uncultured Lachnospiraceae bacterium
ACACGCTCCGCCGTCGCTTTCAGGGCAGTAAAGGTCTCGCGCAGAGGAAAATGATCGGCGTAATAGGTAGAAAGCGAGGTGAAAAAACGCCCCTCCAGGAGGGAGTCTGCACGCAATGCGGGAAAGGCGGTTAATGCCCGTCGCTCTTTGACAGAAAAATCCTTTTTGGGCAGTATGGGAAGGGCAATGGCAAGCGCGACCAGCAAAAACAGCGCGACCGCCACAGTCAGGCGGTCGAAAAAATTCTTGGATCTCACGGCAGCTCCTTTTGTTTTTTATTAGTGTGGTTTTTGGGGGAGGTTTTTATTCGGCAAGAATGATGCGTTTGTAAAAAACGCTTGCAAGAAAGAATCTTTACTTGTCGAATTTCCGCATTCCCGCTACGGCATAAATGCCTTCGCTCGGCAACTTCTCCTAACCGCCCTTGCTGGGCGGTTCTTTGCAAGCAAAGATGGAGAATTTGCAAACGGAGCTTGCCCCTTGACGCTGCTGCGCTCCCGACGGCCTTTGATGGCTGTCGGGGCTTTTTGTTTCTCGAAAACGAGACGCCGAAGGGGCAAAAAGCACGCCCCTTCGGCTGGTGGATGTAGAGCACGAACCGAGCGGTTTTCTCTAACCTCGGTAGGGGAGGGCCTTGGTCCTCCCGTTACAAGTCGGCTTATGTGATTTTTCGGTGTCGTTCATGCGTTTCGCTTTCGGGAGGAGCAAGCCCTTCACCTACCAAAGCTGTATAGAATCGCCTCGTTGCAACGCTTAACAAACAATGGGGGAGGTCAAGGAGGGGAAAGGGTGCGCAGAATCTATGCGTGAGCGTAGATTCAAGCCCGTCCTCTCCTTGTGGTGTTCTTTGGTTACTTTCTTCCGCTATTGGAAGAAAATAACAGAAAAACAATGTATTTTTCGAAAAACAAAAAGGAGCTTTTGCAAGCTCCTCTTTTGAATTGTTGCGTTATTTCGTGGTTGTTGCCGTCGTGCAATAGGTTACGATATAGCCACTCATGTTGTCACCACTGACCACGCAGGAATCCTTATACTTCTCGGGAACGACCTGCTGCGCGTCCTTGGCAATGTAGTATACCTTGTAAGCCTTCTTGTCGACCGTGGCAGGAACATTCTTCGATGCCGAGGTGCTATCACGCAGATAGGTCAGATAAGCCTCGAAGCCGTTGATCTTCTTGTCCTTCATGATCTGGGCATGTACCGTGCCGACATAGCGGAAGATGTGCTCCTGCGATTCGGTTTCGGTCTCGGTTTCGTTATCTGCATCCTTCTGATCGGCGGTTGCGTAGTACTGAACGAAGCCGTACTTATACGCATTCGTGAAGATCCAATCGTACGTATCGCTTTCGGTGATAGTGGGTCTCGGTGCGCCGCTAACACCCGTCGTGTAGCGAAGCTCGAAGGTATTGCCTGCGGCGTAAATGCCGGTGGCCGTGCCTGCCGTGCCGAGGTTGACCCAAACGTTGTCATCGCCGGTCTCCTCGTAGAAAGCAAGTAGCATATTGTTCAATGCGTCGAGTGCTTCCTTTTGTACGAGCGTCTGCAATGCGTTGGAAGAATACAGGCTTGCGCCTTCAAGCTTGGCACGTCCCTGCTCCACACTGATCGTTTCGACATCGGTATTGGCCTCGGTGCTATAAGCATAGGTATCGTTTACAAGGATCAGGTTGCCCTTATACAGCTGATTCTCGGCGAAGGTCGTCGTGACGTAGCCTGCGGGAACGCCGTTGGTACTCGGTGCGGGCTCATCCTCTGTGGGGGTCTTGGCGCGTACGGCGTTGACGATCGACACGATGGCGAGCGACAGCAGAGCGACCACGAGGAGCGCCGCGGTAGCCGCGATTACGATCATCATTTTTTTGCTGCGCGCATTGGCGGTGAGGGAAGAAAACATGTTTGACATTTGGGTTACCTCCTCATTTTTTATCAATCTTTTTTAAACGCGCCGTGCGGATTTCCGCGCGGCGCGCAGGGAATGGAACAAAATCAGTCAGCGTCTCTGATGGAGAAGTCCATGCGCCCCTTCTTATCGAGACCCATGTACTTGACCTTAACGGCAGAGCCTACGTCGATACCGGCGTCGGTTACCTTATTGATGCGACGGTTCGTGATCTTCGAGATGTGAACCATGCCCTCCTTGCCGGGTGCGTACTCGACGAAGCAACCAACGTCCTCTTTTTCGTTGATCTTGCTGGCGAGGATCTTGACAACAGTTGCGTTGTAGGTTGCGCCAACCTCGGGCTCAAATACGATCGCATCGATCATGGCCTTGGCAACGCTTGCCTGTTCGCCGTTGACGGCTGCAATGCAGATGGTGCCGTCGTCCTCGATGTCAACCTTGGCACCCGACTCGGCAACGATCTTCTGGATGACCGAGCCACCCTTACCGATGACCTCGCGGATCTTGTCGGGATCGATCTTGAAGCTCGTCATCTTGGGTGCGTACTTGGAAACCTCTGCTCTGGGAGCGGGGATAGCCTTGAGAAGAACCTCGTCGATGATATAGTCACGGCCGACGTGCG
>CAYULZ010000171.1:0-2510 GCA_964445865.1 uncultured Lachnospiraceae bacterium
CCCGGTGTCGGCGAGATCATCGGCGGCTCGCAGCGTGAGGAGCGCATGGACGTCTTGACCGCGCGCATGGCCGAGTGTGGCCTTGCCGAGGAGGACTACTGGTGGTACCTCAATCTCCGTCGCTTCGGCGGCACGAAGCACGCGGGCTACGGCCTCGGCTTCGAGCGCATGATCATGTACCTGACGGGCGTGGCCAACATCCGTGATGTTCTTCCCTATCCCAGAACGGTCGGCAACGCCGAGTATTGATTGTTTGTCAATTCTTGTCAATTTTCAAAAAGCCCTTGCAATTTTGTTCTATTTATGATAGAATATAATATCGATAACAAGAAAGGAGATGGTTTTGTGGACACAATACCCCGATGTTGCTTGTTAGAACATCGAAATGAGGACAGAATTTCTCACGGTCGCACCGTGTACCGTCGCAACACAAACGTTGCCCTTGGCATTTTGCGTTGCTGACTGTCAACCGCATGCAACGACCAGTATCCGTATTTTGATATTTATTTTTGGAGGAAATCTGTCTTATCATGATTAAACAGCTTATATTACAACTGATTCTAATTTTGCTCAACGCTTTCTTTGCTGCGACCGAAATCGCCTTGATCTCTCTGAATGAGAAAAAGGTACGCGCAGCCGCCGAGGACGGCGATAAAAAGGCGGGCAAAATGCTCAAGATCATAGAGGATCCCACCAAGTTCCTCTCCGCCATTCAGGTTGGCATTACCCTTGCAGGCTTTCTCGGCTCGGCCTTCGCCGCCGATAGCTTTTCCGATCCGCTGACACGTTTGATCATTCGTCTCATTCCCGCCGCCGCGAATCATGCGGCCACGGTGGATACCGTATCGGTCATTCTCATCACGTTGATCTTGTCCTATTTTACCCTTGTACTCGGTGAGCTTGTTCCCAAACGTCTCGCCATGAAATACAAGGAAAAGCTGGCGGCCGGCGTTTGCGGTGTGATGACGGTGCTGACGACGATTCTCAAGCCCATCATCTGGTTCTTGACCGCCTCGACCAACCTCGTGCTCCGTATATTCGGCATCGATCCTCACGCCAAGGAGGAAACGGTCTCCGAGGAGGACATCGTCGTTATGCTCGACGCAGGTGCCGATGAGGGTACGTTGAAGCAGGACGACATCGAGTACATCAAGAACGTCTTTAAGCTCGAGCGTCTGTGTGCCGCCGACGTTATGACGCAGCGCGGCGCGCTTGTCGCCATTCATGAGAGCATCTCAGAGGAGGATCTCCTGGCGCTGATCGACGAGGAAGGCTATTCGCGTATCCCCGTATATTCCGAGACCATCGACAAGATCATCGGTGTGCTTCATACGCGCAAATACCTGCTCCGCCATCGCGATCCCGACTTTAAGCTCGAGGACGTCTTGCTCCCTCCCGATTTCGTGCCCGAAACCATTCATTTGGATTCTCTGTTCAAGGATATGCAGACCAATCACACCCACATGGTAATCGTCGTGAACGAATACGGCCATACGGCCGGTGTCGTGACGATGGAGGACATCATCGAGGAGTTGGTCGGCGAGATCTGGGACGAACAGGACGAGGCGATCGAAACGATCGTGTCGGTCGACGAGGATACATACCGCGTGCTCTCCAGCGTTTCGATCGATGAATTTTTCGATTACTTCTCTCTGGAAAAGAGCGAGGAAATCGAATCGACGACCGTCAACGGATGGCTCTCCGAGGTCTGCGGAAACATTCCCGAGCTTGGCTTCTCCTTTGAATATGAAAACCTTTCGATCACAGTCACCGAAGCCGATGAGCTGATGGCGCACGAGGTCGAGGTCAAGGTCATTCCCCCCGTAGACGAGGAGGAGACTGAAGAAAAGAAAGAGGATGAAACCGAAGCGGAGCCCGAAGCCGCAGAGGCAAAATAAGAAACATATTATAAGGATACAACAAAACCGCGGAACGCAAAAGCGTTCCGCGGTTCTTATTTTTCCAATCATTGAGAATTATTTTCCAACAGATTCACGATGATTTTATCCTTTTTCTTTTTTGCGTATTGGTAAGTTTTATATGCACCGCTGTTTTCGCGTTTTTCAACGCAAAAAATCACGACGTCGCTATGGTCGATCATGGCGCAATTTCGGAAATAAATGCTTTTATACCAGCCGTCAAAGGAGGGGCAAAGGTAGATGGCGTCCTCGTAATCCTCGCGGCGATAATTTCTTGGGCTTCGCAAATCGCGCTCTTGGGGAACACAAAAAATTCGTTCGATATCGAGGTCTGGGCGTTCGTTTTTGACCACGGTGACGATGTGATAGCAAAGAGCGTCAAAAACACCAAAGCCGCCAAAATAAAAGATGCGGCAACCGGAAAGGACCGCCTGCAAAATTTTGATTGCTGTTGCCACGTATAAGTCGGCAGAGATGTTGACCTCTCGATGGCCAAAAAAAGAGCAAATTTTTGCATTTTCCATAATAAAAAAATGAGGTGCCACCTCTTGCGAGATGACACCGTAGAATACCTCTCGCATAGTTGTCACA
>CAYULZ010000172.1:0-2494 GCA_964445865.1 uncultured Lachnospiraceae bacterium
CGTTGTTGGTCACGACCATACCGCCCTCACCGCCGGTGGTGAAGTGCTTGGACTGGCAGAAGGAGTAGCAGCCGATGTCGCCGATCAAGCCGACCTTCGTGCCCTTATACGTACCGCCGATACACTGTGCGCAGTCCTCGACGACGTAGAGGTTGTGCTTCTTTGCAATCTCCAGGATGGGACCCATGTCGGCGACAACACCGTAGAGGTGAACGACGACGATGGCCTTGGTCTTGGGGGTGATGAGAGCCTCGATGCACTTGGGATCGAGGGTATGCTCCTCGGTGACGTCTCCGAATACCGGAACAGCGCCCGCCTGAACGACCGAGAAGGAGGAAGCGATGAAGGTGTAGGAGGGAACGATAACCTCATCGCCGGGGCCTACGCCGAGAGCAGAGAGGGCGATGTGAAGGGCAGCCGTACCGTTGGTGCAGGAGATGGCGAAGTCTGCGCCCGACCACTTGGCAAAGGCCTCCTCGAATTCCATACCGACCTTACCCGTCCAATAGTTGACCTTACCGGAGTTGAGAACCTTGGTTACCTCGACGGGAACCTCGGGGGCAAACTGGGGCCAGCCGGGGAAGCCGATTTCTTCAACGCCCGAGCCGTTCATTACGAGATCTTCTTTTTTAGCCATGATGATGTACCTCTTTCTTTTTTCTTTTTTTGCACGGCGTTACTTGCCGCACGGTCAATTCCATTTAGCAATTTTTTCGCGCTCTCCAAAGGGCGGTTGGACAACGGACGTTGCTCTCAAAACGGATCGTGCGAAAAAACAGCGCGGATATTGACTTTATTCTATTTATATGATACAATATTTTCGACGGATTGTATTTATCCGAGGTTGCCGAATATTTATCATTTCTTCCGAGGGGGCCGCTATGGAGTTTACCAAGCATCCGATCAAGCGAGAGATCGAAATCGAGGGCTTTAACAGCATTTATTATTTTGAGTTTGGCAAGGACTTCTTTTACCTGCCCGAAAAGTACGATTTCTGGGTGATGACCTATTGCGATGCGGGCAAGATCATCGCGATCGCCGACGGCACGGCGCAGACCGTGGAGCAGGGGCAGCTTGTGTTCAATCATCCGATGGAGGTACACGCGCACGTCTCCAATAAGGTCGATCCCAACAACATGCTCATCGCGTCCTTTAGCTGCCACAGCCCCGCGATGCGCTTTTTTGAGCATAAGATCTTTACGCTCGGCAAGACCGAAAAAACGCTCATTTCGCTCTTTGCCAAAACGGCCAAGGAGGCGCTGGGAAGCATTCCCGACGACTATACCAACCGCGATCCGCTGGATTTTTCTTCTGCGCCCTTCGGTACAATGCAGCTCCTCGAATGCTATCTGACCGAGCTGTTGCTCGTGCTGCTACGTGGCGGAGACGAGACCTATACCACCACGCCGCGCGCCGGCGCGACCTCACGCGAGCTGGTGCAAAGCTCGCTGATGGATATGATCCTTTCCTATCTCCGCGAGCACGTCTGTGAGGCGATCACGCTTTCCGACCTTTGTGATCGCTTCTATATGGGAAAGTCCAGCCTGTGCAAGCTCTTCGGAGAGCATCTCGGACAGAGCCCGATGGAATATTTCAATTCGCTCAAGATTGCCGAGGCGAAGCGCCTCTTGCGCCATGAGGAGATGTCGGTCGGCCGCATTGCCGATATGCTTTCCTATTCGTCGATCCACAATTTTTCGCGCGCCTTCAAAACCGTCACGGGATTTTCTCCGACGGAATACCGAAAAAAGTCGGTGCATAAGGAAGAATAAAAAGGACACGCCAAACGGGCTTTCTCCCACATGGCGTGTCTGATTTTTTATTGCATTTATCTTGTTGGTCATTCACGAATGACCCACGGGCGCTTCGTGAAGCGCCCTACGAGGTCAAATTCAGCTTACTTCGAAGCCTCTTCGATCGCAACGGCAACAGCGACGGTCATACCAACCATGGGGTTGTTACCTGCGCCGATGAGTCCCATCATCTCTACGTGTGCGGGAACGGAGGACGAGCCTGCGAACTGCGCATCACCGTGCATACGGCCGAGGGTATCGGTCATACCGTAAGAAGCGGGGCCTGCTGCCATGTTATCGGGGTGCAGGGTACGACCCGTACCGCCGCCCGAAGCAACGGAGAAGTACTTCACGCCGTTCTCCTGACACCACTTCTTGTAGGTGCCGGCAACGGGGTGCTGGAATCTCGTGGGGTTGGTCGAGTTACCGGTGATCGAAACACCGACGTTCTCGCGTCTCATGATCGCAACGCCCTCCGGAACGCTGTCCGAGCCGTAGCACTTAACCTTGGCTCTGTCACCGTTCGAGTAAGCAACCTCCTTAACGACCTTAACCTCCTCGGTGTAAGGATCGAACTCGGTCTGCACGTAGGTGAAGCCGTTGATTCTCGAAATGATCATCGCGGCATCCTTGCCAAGACCGTTGAGGATAACGCGCAGGGGCTTTACACGAACCTTGTTTGCGTTGAGCGCGATCTTGAT
>CAYULZ010000173.1:0-2421 GCA_964445865.1 uncultured Lachnospiraceae bacterium
CCCCAAGTAGGCGATACGGTCATTTTGCGCGGCGTCATTAAGAAATACGTGGCATACGGATCCACTACGATTGAGATCATGAACGCAAAAACACTTGTAATGAACGAGGAGATTGAAAATGTTTGAGGGAATTATAGAAGCAATAAAGGAATACGATACGGTCGTTATTCATCGTCATACGAATCCTGACGGGGATGCTTTGGGTAGTCAAATCGGCTTGAAATGGCTGCTCACGGACAATTTTCCCGCGAAAAAAATATACATGGTAGGGGACGAGGCCAAACGCTATGCGTTTATGGACGATTCCGTGATGGACGAGATCGAGGATCGCGTGTACGAAGGTGCGCTTGCGATCGTGCTCGATTCGGGTTCGAGCCATTTGATCAGCGACGAGCGCTATAAGCTGGCGGCAAAGACGGCGCGTATCGATCACCATATCTATTGCGAAAAAATCAACGACATCGAGGTGGTGGACACCTCGTACGAGAGCTCTTGCGGCATGATTGCAGAGCTCGCTTTGGAGGCGGGCTGGGCGTTTTCTCCCGCTTCGGCAAAGGCGCTCTTTACGGGCATGGTGACCGATTCGGGGAGATTTCGTTACGATTCCGTCAATTCGAACACTTTCCGCTTGGCTTCGGAGCTCATGAAACAGAAATTCGATACGAACGAGATCTATAAAAATCTTTACGCGGACGATTATTTCTTCGTGAAGCTCCGCGCGCAGTTCGTGTTGAAAATTCAATTCACCGAGCATCGCGTGGCGTATATCTATACGACGAAAGAGGAGCTGGAAACGTACGGCGCGGACACGTTCACGATCTCCCGCGGCATGGTGAATACCATGGCGGATTTGCGCGGCGTGGATACGTGGGTGAATTTCACGGAGACGGCGGAAAACGTGCTCGTCGAGATCCGCTCGAATAAGTACAACATCAATCCCATAGCCGTGAAATACGGCGGCGGCGGTCATCAAAAAGCAAGCGGCGCTTCCGTTAAGGATCGCGCGACGGCAATGGCATTGTTAGAAGATTTGAACAATTTGGAGAAAGGTAACGAATCATGAACGAAAACATGAAAAAAGTCCTTGATAAGATCAAGGAATACGACAAGATATTTATTTTCAGACACTTCCGCCCCGACGGGGACGCGGTCGGCTCGACAAAGGGCTTAAAACGCATTTTAGAGCTCACCTATCCCAACAAGGAGATCTATTTGCAGAACGCGGATTTTTCCGATTATCTGGCGTTTTTGGGTGGAGAGGAGGATCTCCTGTCCGACGAAATGTATGCGGACGCTTTGGGGATTGTTTTGGATACGGCGACGGCGGCGCGTATCTCCAATCAAAAATTTTCGCTGTGTAAGGAGCTTGTGAAGATCGATCATCACATTCCCGTGGAATCGTACGGCGACACCGAATGGGTGGAAGAGGAGCGTTCGTCCACGTGCGAAATGGTGGCGGCGTTCTACGACGCGTTTAAAGAGGAATTGAAGATCGATCAAGAAGCCGCAACGTATATTTATACGGGCATGGTGACCGATTCGGGTCGGTTCCGTTTCCGCTCCGTTTCGGGGGAAACGATGCGCCTTGCGGGGCTCATGCTCGATCAGGGTATCGATACGGATACGCTTTACGCGCATTTATATTTGAAAGAGTTTGAGGAGTTCAAATTCGAATCCTACGTATACGAAAATATGCAGATCACCGAAAACGGTGTGGCGTATATGTACGTGAGCGATGCGGTGAAGGAGAAGTTTGGGCTTTCCAACGAAACCGCGAGTACGGCGGTGGGCTACATGGATTCGATCAAAGACGTGTTGATTTGGCTCGCGTTTATCGATTCTGGCGACGGTTCGATCCGCGTAAGATTACGTTCCCGTTTCGTGACGGTGAGCGAGCTTGCGGAAAAATACAACGGCGGCGGGCATGCTTGCGCCGCAGGGGCGACGGTGTATTCCCAAGAGGAGATGGAACAGCTCTTGAAGGAAGCGGACGCGCGCATCAAAGAATACAAAGAAAACAACGAGGGTTGGTTATGAGAATATTGATAACGAACGACGACGGGATCGACACGCTCGGCATTAAATTGCTGGCGGCGTGGGCGAAGAAACTCGGCGAAGTGACGGTGGTTGCGCCCAAAACGGGGCAGAGCGCCAAGAGCCACGCGATCGAGATCGTCAATCCCGTGGAAATTAAAAAAGTGGATTTTATGGAGGGCGTGACGGCGTATGCGATGGACTCCACGCCCGCAGACTGCGTGCGCTTCGGCGTGATCGGCTTGAAACAGAGCTACGATCTCATTTTATCGGGCATCAATAAGGGCGTGAACGTAGGCATTGACGTGGTGTATTCGGGCACGGTCGGCGCGGTGTTCGAGGCGGTGCGCTTCAAGGTGCCTTCGATCGCATTTTCGGCATTCCCCG
>CAYULZ010000174.1:0-2381 GCA_964445865.1 uncultured Lachnospiraceae bacterium
GAACACCTTCGCGGGAAGAACCTCCATGGTGGTATCCTTCAGGTCGGCGCTGACGTAGTGCGTCTTAATACCGGCCGCATTAACCTTTTCAAAGAAATAAATAGACATACGAAGATTGACGTCACCCACGCCGTCGATGGTAAGTCCCACAGCGTTCTCGCCCGGATCAAACACACCGTCCTTACCGGTGCAGTCGTCCTTGAACTTCAACAAATAGTTGCCGTTATCGAGTGCAAATACGTCCTTAGTCTTTCCGGTGTAAACAAGCTTTTTCATGGTTTTGTTCTCCCTGTTCTTATATTTTTTATTATTTTATTATTTTTATTTTCAACGGTTAAATTCGGCTGCCACGTTCGCGTCCTTCTGCAGAACGATCTCGGCATCAGCGCGACGCTTGTCGTCAAGCTTTTTGGCAAGTACAGCATCCTCAACGGCAAAGATCTGGGCGCAAAGCAGGGCGGCGTTGGCGGCACCGTTAATAGCCACTGTCGCTACGGGAATACCCGTCGGCATTTGTACGGTGGACAAAAGGGCGTCCATTCCGTCCAGATTCGTCGACTTGCAAGGAATACCGATCACAGGAAGCGTGGTATTGGCCGCAATAGCGCCCGCAAGATGCGCGGCCATTCCTGCGGCGGCGATGATCGCGCCAAAGCCCTTCTCTCTTGCCGAAACGGCAAAATCGCGAGCCTCCACGGGAGTACGGTGTGCGGAATACACGTGCACCTCATACGGAATATCAAAGGCGGACAAGGTATCCATTGCCTTTTTGACGATCGGCAGATCGCTGTCGCTGCCCATAACGATACCTACTTTTTTCATATTTTGTAAGTCCCTTTCTGTAAAAAATATAAAAAGACACACCCATTCCTGCAAATGAAGTGTGCCCAGACGGTCGGCCAAAGGAAAAAGCTTCCTTCGAAAGAGTTTTCTGTTCCACTGTGTTTCACACATTATCCGTCAGTCGCAGAAACCCGTAAATTTATCCTTTAATATGATACCACAAACGGCGAAATTTGTCAATAGAGAATATCAATAAAAATTCACACTTCTCCCCTCTTTTCCTAACGCAAAAAAACGGAAATCCGAGCTACCCGCGGGCACGTGCTTCGGATTTCCGTTTTTACTTGCTTGGATTCCGTTATTGAACGGTCATTTTCATTTCCGCCGACTCCTCGGCCGTACGGTTGATCTCATCGGGATCCTTAAACTCGGGAACCGCACGCTTCATGGCTTTCTTGATGCGATCGGAGCCGATATCCAGCTTGCACGCCTCCACGGTCTCGCAAAGCATGGCGATCATGTCGTCGATCTCCTCGCGGGTAGGCGGCGTATCCTTCTCAATAAAGATCATATTATTTTCGGTTTTGTTGAGCTTTTCGGTTTTGATCAAAAGCTCCTCGTAAAGCTTTTCACCGGGACGCAGACCGATCTCGCGAATCTCAATATCCACGTGCGGACGCAAGCCCGACAAGCGAATCATGTTTTCCGCAAGCGTATAGATATGTACCGGCTTGCCCATATCCAACACAAAGAGCTCCCCGGCCTTGGCCATCGCGCCCGCCTGCATCACTAGCTGGCTGGCTTCGGGAATCGTCATAAAATAGCGTACGATACGCTTATCGGTAATGGTGATGGGGCCACCTGCGGCGATTTGCCGACGGAAGAGCGGGATCACCGATCCGTTTGAGCCGAGTACGTTGCCAAAGCGAACGGCGGCAAAGGTAGTTTGGCTATCGCGACGACACTGAATGACGCGCTCGCACATACGCTTCGAGGCGCCCATAATATTTGTAGGATTCACGGCCTTATCCGTGGAGATCAGAATAAACTTCTGCACGCCGTAGGCCTCTGCCAGATCGGCTACATTCTTCGTGCCGAGCACGTTATTTTTGATTGCCTCACAGCCGCTGTGCTCCATAAGCGGAACGTGCTTATGTGCGGCGGCGTGAAACACGATCTCGGGACGGTATGCACGGAAAATGGCCTCCATACGCACGCGATCGCGAACCGAGGCGATCTCGACCGTCAGCTTCAGAGAGGCACCGAAATCGTGAAGTAGCTCCTGCTGAATATCGTAAGCGTTATTTTCATAAATATCCACAACGATCAAGTGCTTCGGCGAACACTTGGCAAGCTGTCGGCAGATCTCGCTACCGATCGAGCCACCGCCTCCCGTGACCATCACGACCTTGTCGGTGTAATAGCTGAGTTGACCTGCACCGTTTACGTTCAAGGGCTTGCGGAACAAAAGATCCTCAATGCTGAAATTACGAAGCGTTCCCTGCAAGCCGTTGCTTTCACGATGCAGATCCTTCATGGAGGTGTCGTAAAGCTTCATTCTGCATTCGGTCGGCCCAAAGAAGACGTATAAATTTTCC
>CAYULZ010000175.1:0-2330 GCA_964445865.1 uncultured Lachnospiraceae bacterium
GGGGAAATTTGGGCAGACGGTACGAGCGGCGAAGCACGTGTGCAAACTCATCCCACGCGCTGACAAAGCCGCAATCGGCGGTGGCACCTACCACGTTTTTGGGCAGATCCTCCTCACCAAGCGCCATCAGTACGGTGGACGCGCCCATGGAGACACCGCTGAGAATTACCTTTTTGTCCTCGCCGTATCTCTCGTTGACAAAACCGATCCACTCTATGAGGTCAAAACGCTCCTTGACGCCGAAGCAGATGTATTTCCCCTCGCTTTTTCCCATGGCGCGCTGATGGATGGCAACCACGTTCAGCCCCTTTTGGATGTAGTATTCCCAAGAGGCGCTGAAGTCCAGCTCGGGGTGACTGCGCCAACCGTGAACGAGCACGATGGTGCCGCGGGCGGCGGCGGGATCGGGTTGCTCAAGCAAGTATGCGTGGAGCCTCAAGCCGTCTCGCGACCTTATATATACGTCCTGCTTGGCGGCGGCCGAAAAGTGTTCTACGCCGTTTCTGATGCGTTCAAATTGATCGGGCGGTGTTGTTTTCTCCATTTGTGTCAAGGTTGACTTTACAGTGAATTTGTCATTTCTTCGGATGGCAAAGGAAAAGAAAAACACCGTGAGAATCAAGGTAAACAACAGGAGCGCGCCTAAAAGCACGCCAAGTGTAATAAGCCATTTCATGGTATCACCTCTGTTTTGGGATTAAAAAAAGCCTCAAATCAAAGAGAAATGAGGCTTTGGTCGTTTTAGTCGCAGATATAAGGCAGAAGAGCAACCTGACGTGCACGCTTGATCGCGGTGTTGATATCACGCTGATGCTTAGCGCAAGCGCCGGAAATTCTTCTGGGAAGGATCTTGCCGCGCTCGCTGATAAACTTGCGAAGCTTTGCGGAATCCTTATAGTCAATATAAGAAACCTTATCTGCACAGAAGATACAAACCTTCTTTCTCTTGCGCACTACGGGGCGCGCAGGACGGTTTTCATTCTTATCCATCTTATGAATCCTCCAATTCTAAATTTAGGTGACGGTCACTTCTCAGAAGGGAAGATCGTCGTCTGTCTTGATTTCCTCAAACTTGGGAGCTGTCTCCGAAGTTGAAGCGAATGCGGGTGCGGCAGCAAAGTTGTCTCCGCCAAAGCTTGCGGAAGACTCGGAACGGCTGTCAACGAACATGACCTCGTCAGCAACGATATCCGTTCTGTAGTGCTTTGTGTTCTGCTGGTCAACCCAGGATCTGTTCTGAAGTGTGCCGACAACGCAAATGGACGAGCCCTTCTTGAAATATCTGGAAACGAACTCTGCGGTCTGTCTCCATGCGGTGATATTAAAGAAGTCGGTCTCGCTCTGCTGAGTGTCCTTGTTGTATCTGCGGTTTACCGCGATAGAGAAGGATACGACAGCAATGCCGTTCTGTGTTTGCTTAAGCTCGGGGTCAGCAGTAAGTCTGCCACCGAGAATTACCTTGTTGAAATTAAAGTTTGCCATCTGTCACACCTCGATTACTCAGCGTCGGTAGCAACAACTTCTTCAGCAACGGGCTCTTCAACTGTTTCTTCAACAGCCTCAACAACTACTTCTTCAACAACGGGCTCTTCAACAACTACCTTCTTTGCAACGGGCTCGAAATCGAGTCTGATCGTCATAGAACGCATAATTGTCTCATCGATGTTGAACTGACGCTCAAGCTCAGCGATAAAAGAAGGAGCAGCCTTGTAGGTTACAACGGTGTAGTAGCCTTCGCTCATATCGTTGATGAGATAAGCAAGACGACGCTTGCCCCAAGTGTCTACCTCAACGATTGTTCCGTTGGAACCGATCAAGCTTGTGAACTTCTCAGCTGTAGCCTTTGCAGCCTCTTCACCGTTCGAAATATCGGCGATGAACAGAGTTTCATAAGAATTGATTACGTTTTCCATGTTTTTTACCTCCCTATGGACTTATTCGACCGTGTCTGAAATTTACACGGTAGAGAGTAGATCTGCTCTGCAGACCATACCAAGTGTAAATTATACCACAACAAAATCCGTTTGTCAATACTTTTTGACAAATTTTGTTCTATATTTTTATACAATATAAACGAAAAGAATTGACACAAGCATAGACGCGACGGGAATAAGAGTACCCCAGATAAGCTCGCCGAGCTTATGTCTGCCCATTTTGAGCGACGCCCAATACACAAGTCCAAGGACGGGAAGTCCGAGCAGGGCAATAGGTCCGTAAACGTACGTCAGATATGCAATAGGGCCCGCAACTCCGCACGCGTGACCGCTCGCCTTTATCTTTATCACCTTGCTGAACAGAAAAATCAGCACGCCCGAGAGAAAATACGTCAT
>CAYULZ010000176.1:0-2325 GCA_964445865.1 uncultured Lachnospiraceae bacterium
CGCTCCATATCATCAAGCCGATGGGCTTTACCATCGACGACAAAAAGCTCAAGCGCGCGGGGCTTGACTATTGGGACAAGCTCGACATCACCTATTACGAAAATTACGCCGATTTTCTCGAAAAAAATCCGAAAGCCATCGGACACACTTACTTCTTTACAACCAAAGCGCCACGCTCCTACGCAGAGGTTTCTTATGAGGACGAGGTCTATATCATGTTCGGCAAGGAAACGCGAGGACTTCCCGAGGATCTCTTGTACGAAAACCGCCAAGCCTGCGTACGCATTCCGATGCGCGATACGCTCCGCTCGCTCAATCTTTCGAATTCGGTCGCCATTGCCGTTTACGAGATCTTGCGTCAGCACGATTTTGAAGGCCTGCGCGAGGACGGCCGGCTGACCACAAGAGAATGGTGAGTCCGATGAACGAAAAAAAGGTTATGATCGCCATGAGCGGCGGCGTGGACAGCGCCGTGGCCGCCCTGCTTCTGCGTGATGCGGGCTATGAGACCGCTGGCATTACGATGCGTCTTTGGTCAGAGACCGAGACGGTTCCCGACGATCTTTCCACGGACGTCCTCGACGATAACGCGCGTGAAGCAAAAAAAATTGCCGCAACGCTGGATATTCCTCACTTCACCGTTGCGTTGGGAGAGCGCTTTTATCAACGTGTCATCTCACCCTTTATAGCGGCTTACGCAGCAGGAAAAACGCCAAATCCTTGCGTGCTCTGTAACCGCGCTATCAAATTCGGTGCGCTTTTGGATATTGCCAAAGCCAAGGGCTACCCGCGGTTGGCTACGGGTCACTACGCCCGTATCACAAAGGACGCAAGTGGCCGTTTTCTGTTACAAAAGGCCACCGATACGAGTAAGGATCAATCGTATTTTCTCTGGTCGCTGACGCAGGACGTGCTCTCCTCGGTTCTCTTTCCGCTCGGCAGTTACACAAAGCCCGAGATTCGCGAGATTGCCGCTACGCACGACTTTACCAATGCACACAAATCGGACAGCCAGGACATCTGCTTTATCCCCGACGGCGACTATATTTCCTTTATCCGCGCGCATTGTGATGTGCCCTTTTCCAAGGGACATTTTATAGATACTGACGGAAACGTTCTCGGAGAGCATGCCGGTATCGACCGCTACACGGTCGGTCAACGAAAGGGGCTTGGCATCGCACTCGGTCAGCCGATGTTTGTCAAGACCAAGGATCCGCTTCAAAATACCGTCACGCTCTGCACCGACGCCGAGCTTTTCGCGCACACGCTGACGGCAAGCGAGGTCAACTGGATCGCGTGTGATACGCCCACTTCAGCCATTCGGGCCGAGGTCAAGATCCGTTACCGCCATACGCCTGCCCTCGCTACGGTGGAGCCGATCGCCGACGGCCGCGTGTCCGTCATCTTTGATACGCCACAGCGCGCCATTGCCCCCGGGCAGTCGGTCGTCTTTTACGACGGCGACACCGTCATCGGTGGCGGGGTGATTGATTAAAACAAAAAAAGAAAAGGAACGCGTACGCGTTCCTTTTCTTTTCACTTTGGACAATTAGTCAGCGTATACACTAACCTGCTTCTTGTCCTTCGTCTTCTGCTCGAACTTGACTCTACCGTCGATCAGAGCAAAGAGCGTGTCGTCCTTACCGATGCCGACGTTGTTGCCGGGATGGATAGACGTTCCTCTCTGTCTTACGATGATATTGCCTGCCAGCACTGCCTGTCCGTCAGCCTTCTTTACGCCAAGGCGCTTCGATTCGCTGTCACGGCCGTTCTTGGTAGAACCGACACCCTTCTTATGAGCAAAGAACTGTAAACTAAGCTTCAACATATTCATTCCTCCTGATTTCATGTAATTGGTACGTTCGTTCAGATATAATCCACGTCCTTGACTTCTACGTCCAGAAAATCGTAATATTCCTCAAGCAGCTCATTGAGCTGATAATAGTACGACATGAAAATTCCCGACACGGCGTAGCGCTTGCGCTCGTCCTCCTCAAATTCCGGCAATGCGGCCTTTGAGCGAACCGAAATGTGCGTGGCTCCTTCGTTAACGGTATATTCCACGTCCGAGGCATATGCGACCTCGACGGTGTTGATGATCAGCATCGTCATGGCGGAAAGCGCTGCGCAAAGCACGTCGTCTCCTGCCTCGCCATATCCTGTATGACCCTGCTCCTCGAAGCCGTAGTAAATCCCGTTGCTTCTGAAAAATACGATCTTCGTCATGTGAGATTAGCCCTGGATAGAAAGGATCTGAACCTTGGTGTAAGGCTGTCTGTGACCGATTTTCTTCTTCTCGTTCTTCTTCGCCTTGTACTTCATTAC
>CAYULZ010000177.1:0-2308 GCA_964445865.1 uncultured Lachnospiraceae bacterium
CGTGGCGGCAGGGAAGATCAACGGATATTTCGAGCGCTCGATCAAGCCGTGGGACTATGCGGCGGCGAGCCTGATGCTGGAGGAGTGCGGCGCGCGCTGCTGCGATTGGAACGGCGAGCCGATCCAATACGACACCCCCTCAAGCTTTTTATGCGGTACGCCAAAGGCGCTTGATGCCATGCTGGCCATTATTCAAAAGCATACGAAATAAAAAGTAACGTAAAAAGGACGCGTGAGCGTCCTTTTTTGTATTGGTGCGGGTAACAGGGGTCGAACCTGCACGAATTAACACAAGATCCTAAATCTTGCGCGTCTGCCAATTCCGCCATACCCGCATATTCAGTTGTAATCAGCCGCGCAGGGGAAGATGATACCGTCTTGCGCGTCTGCCGCAACGCGAGCGATGCTCGCTTATGCACACAAGAACGCGGTGCGTTCTTGCTTCGCCGCAGGAGGCGGCTCGTTCCGCCATACCCGCATTTTTGCTTGGCTGTACGAATTATTATAGCACATCGCGCGATGATTGTCAAGTCGAAT
Organism: uncultured Lachnospiraceae bacterium; assembly: GCA_964445865.1. Lineage (GTDB taxonomy): Bacteria > Bacillota > Clostridia > Oscillospirales > CAG-272 > HGM12713. Next base: position 538 of record CAYULZ010000177.1, read on the forward strand.
TGCATTGACAAGCACGAGATTTTGTGTTATACTCATGCTGATCAAATAAACAGGAGAACTCTCATGCACAACCTCACCATTACCGATGTGCGCGCCATTCCCGGTGACAGCGCGTTTTTGATCGACGACGGCAAGACCGCGATCCTCGTCGATTCTGGCTTTGCCTTTACGGGTGACGCCGTGGCCGCGAACGTCCAAAAGGCACTCGGCGCGCGTCCGCTGGATTATATCTTTTTGACGCATTCCCACTACGATCATGTGCTCGGCGCGGCCTACGTCCTGCACGCCTATCCGAACGCGTGCGTGGTCGCGGGTGAATATGCGGCAAAAATCTTTGCCAAGGATTCGGCGAAGGCCTTGATGCGCGACCTCGACCGCAAATTTGCCGCGACCTGCGGTGTGGGCGACTACGTCGACCGCATCGACGCGCTTCGCGTGGATGTGGCCGTTTCGGACGGTGACATGATCCATGCCGGCGACATGGATTTTGCGGCCGTTGCACTCCCAGGGCACACCAAATGCTCGATGGGCTTCTATCTGCCCGAGAACCGATTTCTGATTGGCGCGGAGACCCTCGGCGTCTACGACGGCGAGGAGATCCTGTTTCCCTGCTTCCTCGTCGGCTATCAGATGGCCCTCGATTCCATCGCCAAGGCGCGCTCGCTTGCCGTCGATACGATGCTCCTGCCGCATTACGGGCTTTTGAGCTGTGAAAAAACAGCCTATTATCTGGCCCACGCGGCCTCAGGCGCGACCAAAACCGCCGAGGCGATTGCCGCGATTCTGCGGGAGGGTGGCAGTGAGGCCGACGCTGTGGCTTGGTTCAAGGATCGCTTTTATCGCGGGCGCGTCGTCGAGAGCTACCCCATCGACGCGATGCTTTTGAATACCTCCATCATGGTTCGCGTGATCGCTCGCGAAGTGTTGGGAAGAGAATAAGGATGAGCTTTTATGGGGGCTTTTTGAAAAAAGTTCTTGTGTGGGGGTTTTGCGGGAACTTTTTGAAAAAAGTTCCCACACCCTCAAAAACTTTCTGACAAATTATTTTAGGGGGCATGTGCCTCGATATGTTTCTACAGAGCGTACCGTCCCGCGCATTGGGCCCCAATTTCCCAACGCGCGGGTGTTTTGTTTTTCGGGCGACCAATGGTCGCCCCTACATGGGTTAGAGATGGTCGCTCGGTTTACGGTTCCACGAGAGGATTGTAACAAGGCTTCTATTTTTCGTGTCATCCTGAGCGAGGCGAAGCGGAGTCGAAGTTTTGGGGAGAGGAGCGTTGTAAAACGCGAATCGAGACGAAACCGAGGAGCGATAGCGACGAAGGGATCTGTAATCGGTTTTCCGTTACTCTGTTTGCCATAGTAACTATTGTGTGGAAAGGTCGCGGTTACCGTTTCCGGATCCCGCATCGGCTTTGCCTCGCGCTTTTGCTCGCTCGCCTTACGGTTCGCCTCGCAAAAGTTCGACTCGCCGCAAACGGCTCGCTCAGGATGACATAGAAAAAGGAGCGTACGACGTCGTACGCCCCAATTTTTATTTTTGAAAGCTTTTGAAGAGCTCGAGAAACTTTTCTCGAAAAGTTTCTCGAAAAAAGAGTGGGGGCTTTTCTCGAAAAGCCCCCCACAAAGGCCTCCCACAAAAAACCATCACTCCAGCTCCAAGCTATCCGCGTTAAGAAATTCATTGGCGTGAATGAGCGAGTCGGTGGGAATGAGCTTCGAGGCGCCGCAGCGGCAGCAAGTCACGCGAATGCCATCGGGAAGGATCTCG
>CAYULZ010000178.1:0-2248 GCA_964445865.1 uncultured Lachnospiraceae bacterium
GGAAATTCTTTTAGTTTCCCTCCAGGATATTTAATAAATGGTTTCATAGGACTCCTTCTAAACCATCTATTAAAACAATCCACGTATTGTAAATGTCAACATTAAAATGTAGAAAAATGGCCTTTAAAAATGTAGGTTTTAGTCCCTTTCATTTGTTTCTATTTGGTCTTCAATTATTAAGTCTTTAATTCTGTAAGATCTGCCAGTTATTTTGATTACCGTAGAATGGTGAACTAATCTATCAATAATGGCTGTTGCTATTGTAGAATCTCCGAATACTTCGCCCCATTTTGATAGTGGTTGGTTAGTCGTAATTATAGTAGATTTCTTTTCATACCTTGCCGCTATTAATTGAAAGAATATATTAGAATACTCTTTTTCGATTGGTAAATATCCAATTTCATCAATTATTAAAAGCTTATATTTAGAATAGTGTTTTACTACAGTTTCCTGTCTATTCTCTTGATAAGCTTTTTTAATTTTACTCATCAAATCATTGAAATGGATAAAATATGTACTTATACGCTTACTGGAAGCTTCCATGCCTATTGATGTTGCTAAATGTGTTTTGCCAACACCAGAAGAACCTATAAAGAGTATATTGTCATTATTTTCAATAAAACGTAAGCTACATAAATCTAATATTTGAGCTTTACTGATGTTAGGCTGATAATTAAAATCAAAATCATCTATTGTTTTATGGTAAGGGAAATTACTTATAGTTATATTTATTTGAGCTGCACGTTCTTCTCTAAACTCAATTTCCTTATCTGTTAATTCCTTTAATATATCAACAATGGATAAGTTGTTTTTGACATTATCATCTAAATAATTTGGAATATATTCCCTAATTTTTGTTAATTTTAATTGTTCTAAATTATTTACTAACTGGATATATGAACTCATATTTTTCCTCCTAATGAATCATAAATTTTTAAATTGTTTTCTATAAAGTCTTCGATGTATTTATCATCTTTACTTTTAAATACGTCTGATTTTAATATTTCTATCATGTCATCTTTATGATAATTTAAATATTTATCAGATATAATGTGAGTTTTTATTAATTCTTTGTTATAATAGACATACAAAGTATTAGCTTTAGTTTCTAGCGTGACTGTTTTGCCTATATACTTTGTGCTAACAGAATATTTGGATTTATTATAAACTATCATTGATTCTTTAGTGACTTTGCGGGTTACTGGCTTTGTTATATAGCCTTCTAAGACATCAATTCTTGGTAATGGATTCAAATATTCTTTTTCTTTTTTGAAGCGTTCAATGGGCTTTTCGCCTGTTGCTTGAGACAATTCATTATTTAAATCTATATTTAATTCTCTGATTATCTCATCTAATTCATCTATAGTTTCAAACTCATTATTATAGGCATCTAATCTATCCATTATTTTAGCTAGATTTTCTACCTTGCCTTTAGTTTGCGGTCTAAAGGCTCTACATAGAATTGTTTGGAATCCCATGTCTTTAGAAAATTCATAGAAGTTAGAATTAATAACAGGCTTGTTATATTCACTCTTAGCGTGATCTACAACGGTTTTCATATTATCAAATAATATTTCCTTTGGAACGCCACCAAAATATTTAAATGCGTTAGCTAAAGCTTGAAATACTGTTGGTTGTGTTCTATCTAATGTTAATTCAATATATTTCATTCTGGAATATCCAAGTATAACTAGAAATATATTTACAACAAATAGTTCACCATTTTTGTTTTTAATTATTTTAGATTCCTTCCAATCCACTTGAGCTTGGAGTCCAGGATTAGTCTCAAATCTTATAGTCGCTTTATGGAATTGATCAACCTTATATTTGTTACAATATCTTTTAACTACGCTATAACACCCTTTATAGCCTCGTTTCATTATAAACCTATATATTGCTGATGCACTACACCCAATTTGGAGTTTATCTTCAACAATTGTTTTATATGGATCTAATATTGATGGTTTAGGTTCGCGTTTACCAATTTTATCTAGGTCACCTTCGAAATACCTTTTAACTGTTCGATAATCACATCCGTATTGTCTAGCTAGTTCAGCATAATTGACTTCTATATCATCTTGCTTCAATTGTTTCACCCTTAAATGCTGTACCTGCAGCAACCATATCTTCAACAGCCATACCGCTGTTAGAACCACATACTGTATAGCACTTACCGAATTTGTTCATTTCTCTCCACAATTCTCTTGAAGTGAAAGCATAAGTGTTGTCTTCACAGCAGAATCTGCGG
>CAYULZ010000179.1:0-2230 GCA_964445865.1 uncultured Lachnospiraceae bacterium
CAAAGCGATCGGTCTCGGGCATCGGCACCGCGCCCCCCGAGCGCTTCCTCTGACATTCGGCACAGATCACACAGCCGTTCATGACGTCGAGCCATCCGTCGGTCGCCGATGACGTGCCGCAAAGTGAGCAGGTATCGAGCTCGGGTGTATATCCCGAGGTCATGGCGGCAAACCACTCGTAGACCGCCTTGATCTGATCGTAGGGCGCAAGCTTTTTTTCGATCGCGTAGAGCGTATTGAGCGTCATACGGAGCACCTCGTGTGCCTCCACGCCCTCGCCCGTGATCTCACTCGCCACCTGCACGATATAGGATGCGAGGGCAAAGCCCTGCATATCGGCATTCAGACCGAAGAAGCTATCGTTGACCGAGCCACCCGCCACCCAGCGGTGATCGTTCTTTTCGTAGTATTCAAAATTCGCGTAAGTAAAGAGGCGGCAGAGCGGGAGTACCTTGCTCTTCATCGAGCGCGCGCCCTTGGCGGAAAGGGTGATCTTTCCCTCCTCGGCCGTCAGCACAGTCAAAAGCTTGTCGTTCTCGCCCACCGCGATCTCGCGCAATACGAGCCCGTCCGTTGTTTTCCGCACCGTGCTTCCCTCCTCTCACCGTTTTGATACCAATCAGTCCTCGTTGCGATAGCCGAAGTTTTCGACTGTTCTTGCGCTCTCGCGCCAATTTTCCTTGACCTTGACCCAAAGATTGAGATACACCTTTGTGCCGAGCAGGCGCTCGAGATCCTCACGCGCGTAGCTGCCGATCAGCTTGAGCGACGCGCCGTTCTTGCCGACGATGATACCCTTGTGCGAGGCCTTCTCGCAGAAAATCTCGGCGCGGATGCTAACGAGTGTCTTTTCGTCCTTGAACTCCTCGATGACCACGGCCGTTCCGTGCGGCACCTCCTTGTTGAGCGTGCGCAAAATCTTCTCACGAATGATCTCGGCCGCAAGCTGTCTCTCGGGCTGGTCGGTCACCATGTCCTCGGGGAAAAACCAAGGCGACTCGGAGAGGAACTTCGCGCACTCATCGAGCAGCTCCTGCACGTTTTTGCCATTCTTCGCCGCGATCGGCACAAAGGCATCGAAATCGTGCTTCTCGGCATAGGCCGCAATCGTCTCGGCCAGCTGCTCACGGCGGTACAGATCGATCTTATTGATGGCAAGCACGGCGGGAATCCCGCTGCGCTTCAGATACGCGATGACGTTCTCCTCAACCTTCGAGATCTCCTTGCCCGCGTCGATCACGAGCACGACGGCATCGGCATCGCGCATCGTCGCGTCGGCCGCCTTGACCATGTATTCGCCAAGGCTGTTTTTCGGGCTGTGGATACCGGGCGTATCGAGAAAGACGAACTGCTCCTCACCGCGGGTATGAATACCCGTGATGCGGTTACGCGTCGTCTGCGGCTTATTCGAAACAATGGCGACCTTCTCGCCGAGAATGGCGTTCATCAAGGTCGATTTGCCCACGTTGGGGCGTCCTACAATGGCAATAAATCCTGTCTTTTTCATACGTACTTCCTTTTCCCTTTCAATTCACGCCGAGTCCCATTTGCTCAAGGATCTCGCGCTGACGGCGGCGCATGTCCGCCTCCTCCTCGCCCTCGTCCACGTGGTCGTAGCCGAGCAGGTGGAGCATCGAGTGTACACAAAGGAAAGCGACCTCGCGCTCAAAGCTATGGCCGTATTCCTCGGCCTGTGCGGCCGCCCTCTCCAGCGAAATGACAATATCGCCGAGCGTGATCTCGTCGCCGTCCACGGGGGGCTCCTCGCTTCCCTCAAAATCGGTCAGCGGGAAGGAGAGCACGTCGGTCGCCTTATCCATGCCACGGAACTGCGCGTTGAGCGCACGAATGCCTGCGTTGTCGGTGAAGGTCACCGAAACCTCGGCCTCGTTGGCAAAGCCCTCGTAGGCGAGCGTCGCCTCGACGGCACGGCGCACCAAAATTTTAAGCTTGTAAGTGATTACCTGCTTGGTCTGGTTATTCGTAAAATAAATCATTCTGCTTGCTTTCACGGTCTTTTTCCTTTCTGTCTTTATTGTTTCCGTTTTTCTCGTTCTTGTCCACCGCGTTCCCCATTTTTTCGGCCGCGCGGCGCTCGTATTTTTCATACGCCTCAATGATACGCTGAACCAGCTTGTGGCGCACGACGTCCTGCGTACCAAAGGTATGCACGCAGATGTCCTCGACGCCCTCGAGAATCTTCACCGCCACCGAAAGGCCGCTCTTCTGC
>CAYULZ010000180.1:0-2224 GCA_964445865.1 uncultured Lachnospiraceae bacterium
ACGGCAATTGGCAGAAGTACTTCACCGAGCAGCCTGCTCCCTTGACCGATGCGGAGATCCGCGCGTACCTTGCAGGTATCGACGGCGTTTCTCTCGGTTCGGACGCCTTCTTCCCATTCGATGACAACATCGAGCGCGCAAAGAGAAGCGGCGTCAAGTACATCGCTGAGCCCGGCGGCTCGATCCGCGACGACGTGGTCATCGACTGCGCCAACAAGTACGGCATGACCGTGGCCTTCACGGGCATGAGACTCTTCCATCATTGAGGTGACACACATGAAAATCATGGTAGTGGGTGGTGGCGGCCGTGAGCACGCCATCATCAAGGCAATCAAGAAAAATCAGAACGTAGAAAAAATTTATGCGCTTCCCGGTAACGGCGGTATCGCCGCCGATGCCGAGTGCATAGCCATCGGTGCAAAGGAGATCGACAAGATCGTTGACTTTGCCGTGGTCAACAAGATCGATTATGCCATCGTCGCCCCCGACGATCCGCTGGTGCTCGGTGCGGTTGATGCGCTGAATGAAAAGGGAATCCCTTGCTTTGGTCCGAACGCCCGCGCGGCGATCATCGAGGGAAGTAAGGCCTTCTCGAAAAATTTGATGAAGAAATATCACATTCCCACCGCGGAATATGAGATCTTCGATAATCTCAAGGAGGCGATTGCCTACCTGAAAACGGTTTCCTTCCCGACGGTCGTTAAGGCCGATGGCTTGGCGCTTGGCAAGGGCGTGATTATCGCACAGAATTATGAGGAGGCCGTAGAGGCTGTCCGCTCCATGATGGAGGATAAGGTGTTCGGTGCGAGCGGTGACCACGTGGTCATTGAGGAATTTCTGACGGGTCCCGAGGTGTCGGTGCTCAGCTTTACCGACGGTAAAACGCTCGTACCGATGATCTCCTCGATGGACCATAAGCGCGCCAAGGATAACGACGAGGGACTCAATACGGGCGGTATGGGCACGATCGCGCCCAACCCTTATTACACCAAGGAAATTGCCGACCTCTGCATGGAGACCATCTTTCTTCCCACGATGAATGCGATGAACGCCGAGGGCAGAACCTTCAAGGGCTGTTTATATTTCGGCCTGATGCTGACGCCGAAGGGACCGAAGGTCATCGAGTACAACTGCCGCTTCGGTGACCCCGAAACGCAGGTCGTGCTCCCTCTGCTTGCGTCCGATCTGCTTGAGGTGATGATGGCCGTGACCGAGGAGCGCCTCGCCGAGACGAAGGTTGAATTCTCGAATGGCGCAGCCTGCTGTGTGATCATGGCGTCCAACGGTTATCCGTCGCACTATGAGAAGGGATATGAGATTACGATCCCCGCAGACGTAGCACCTTGCGTTTACGTAGCGGGTGCAGAATTAAAGGACGGCAAGCTCGTCAATGCGGGCGGTCGAGTGCTTGGCGTGACGGCTGTAGCCGACGATCTGCCCTCGGCGATCGAAAAATCCTACGCCCTGACCGCACAGGTTCACTTTGACAACGCATATTATCGGAAGGATATCGGAAAACGAGCCCTTGCCGCCCTGACGGAGGAAGCATAAGTATGGTTTATAGAATTTATGTAGAAAAGAAGACCGAGCTTGCCCACGAGGCACGCGCGCTCTGCTCGGAGCTTCGCAATCTCGTTGGCATCAACAATCTGGAGGCGGTTCGCATCATCAACCGCTACGACGTGGAAAACCTTGACCGTGCGATCTTTGATCGCGCCGTTCAGACGGTATTTTCCGAGCCCCAGCTCGATCTCGTTTGCGAGGAGCTGACGGTAGAGAATGGTCTGGTATTTGCCGTTGAGCCGCTGCCCGGTCAGTTTGACCAGAGAGCCGACTCGGCTGCACAGTGTATTCAGCTGCAGACGCAGGGCGACCGCCCGACGGTTCGCTCCGCCAAGGTTTACGTCCTCGAGGGTGCGCTTTCGGAGGCTGACCTTGCCGCAGTCAAGAAATATGTCATCAACGCGGTGGAGAGCCGCGAGGCTTCGCTCGAGAAGCCCGAAACGCTGGCTGTGGAATATGCCATTCCCGAGACAGTTGCCACGGTCGAAGGCTTTATTAATCTTGACGAGGCCGGCCTTTCCGCTCTACTCGATAAGCTCGGATTGGCGATGGATCTCGACGATCTGACCTTCCTGCAGACCTATTTCCGCGACGGTGAGCATCGCGATCCCACCATCACCGAGATCCGCGTGGTGGATACCTACTGGTCCGACCACTGCCG
>CAYULZ010000181.1:0-2194 GCA_964445865.1 uncultured Lachnospiraceae bacterium
AAGAAAACCCGTCGCGTTTCGGACAGTCCGGGAGGCCTGTCCCTACAAGGTTGTGGGTAACCGTCTCGTTCCAACCCCGTAGGGGCGAACTGTGTTCGCCCGCAAAACGAAACGTATCCCCACCGCCGAACGACAACAAAAACTACCCACACACCCCTCAATCGCAAAAATGCGCGAAATTGCAATATGGTATGGCGATTTTTGCAATGGGATTGTATATTGATAATATGATATAATATGCTTAAATGGGAAAAATTCGAAAGAATTCGAAAAGAATCAGAAAGGAACCTACCATGGATCTGCTTACCCGTATTCAAAACAGTAAAATCGTACCCGTTGTGGTCATCAAGAAGCTTGAGGACGCCGAGCCGATGCTCCAGGCTCTCTGCGACGGCGGTCTGCCCGTAGCTGAGATCACCTTCCGCACCGCTTGCGCGGCCGATGCGATCCGTCTCGCAACCGAAAAGTTCCCCGAGATGCTCGTCGGCGCAGGCACCGTCATCAATGCCGAGCAGGCAAACCGCGCCATCGACTGTGGCGCGAAATTCATCGTCGGCCCCGGCTTTGCTGCCTCGGTTGCCGAGGTCTGCCAGGCGCGCGGCATCCTCTATCTGCCCGGCTGTGTCACCCCCACCGAGATCATCACCGCCATCTCCTATGGCCTGGAGATCGTCAAGTTCTTCCCCTGCTCCAACTACGGCGGCCTCGGCACGCTCAAGGCGCTCAGCGCGGCCTTCCCCACGATGAAATTCCTCCCCACGGGCGGCATCGGCGAGGACAACGTGCTCGAATATCTCGCCTTTGACAAGATCGTTGCCTGCGGTGGCAGCTGGATGATGAAGGGCACGCCCGACGAGATCAGAGAAAAGACCGCTCGCGCGATGGCAATCGTAAACGGTTAAGAATTTTTAAAATAAGGAGAATATATCATGAAAAAGACAGTATGCTTCGGCGAGCTGATGCTCCGTCTTGCCCCTGAGGGCTATCTGCGCTTCACGCAGGCCGACACCTTCGGCGCTACCTACGGTGGCGGTGAGGCCAACGTAGCCGTCTCGCTTGCCAACTACGGCACGCCCGCAACCTACGTGACCAAGCTTCCCAAGAACGACATCGGTCAGGCGGCCGTCAATTCCCTGCGCCGCTACGGCGTAGACACCTCGGACATCGTCCGCGGCGGCCCCAGAGTGGGTATCTACTTCCTCGAGAAGGGCGCATCGCAGAGACCCTCCAAGGTCGTTTACGACCGTGCAGGCTCGTCCATCGCGCTGGCCGAGAAGGCTGATTTTGACTGGAAGGCCATCCTTGAGGGTGCCGACTGGTTCCACTTCACGGGCATTACGCCCGCGCTCGGCGACAACGTTGCCGAGATCACGCTCGAGGCCGTTAAGACCGCCAAGGAGATGGGTCTGACCGTTTCCTGCGACCTCAACTACCGCAAAAATCTGTGGTCGAAGGCCAAGGCCGGCGAGGTCATGGCTCAGCTGATGCCTTACGTTGATGTTTGCATCGCCAACGAGGAGGACGCGGGTGACGTATTCAATATCCACGCGACGGGCACGGACATCACGGGCGGTAAGCTCTCTCACGACGGCTACATCAGCGTCGCACAGCAGCTGACCGAGCGCTTTGGCTTTGCGAAGGTTGCCATCACCCTCCGCGAGAGCATCTCCGCGTCCGACAACAACTGGGCCGCTATGCTCTACAGCAAGGGCGAGGCTTGCTTCTCCAAGAAGTATCCGATCCACATCGTGGACCGCGTAGGCGGCGGCGATAGCTTCGGCGCAGGCCTCATTTACGGCCTCAAGTCGAGTAAGTCCGACGCCGAGGCTCTGGAGTTTGCCGTTGCGGCAAGCTGCCTCAAGCACACCATCGAGGGCGACTACAACATGGTCTCCGTCGATGAGGTCGAAAAGCTCGCCGGCGGCGACGGCAGCGGCCGTGTGCAGAGATAAGTGTCTTTGTGTTGAATAATTTTCTTGAGGGGCTTTTTTGAAAAAAAGCCCCTCAAACTCCCCAAAAACTTCCCCGAAATTTATTTTAGAGGCGTGCGCCTCGATATTTTTCTACAAAAACCTCGTTCCCCGCAATTGGGCCCCAACTCCCAACTGCGGGGCGTTTTGTTTTGCGGGTCGTCGAAGGTGCCGACCCCTACCGAGGTTGTGCAGTAACGTTTCGTTGCAACCCCGTAGGGCGG
>CAYULZ010000182.1:0-2179 GCA_964445865.1 uncultured Lachnospiraceae bacterium
GTGATGGGCTGTATGCGTATCGCGGACAAGCCGCTTATGCAGACGGAAGAAACGATCGCGCTTGCCTTTAATGCGGGCGTGAATATGTTCGACCTTGCCGACGTCTACGCCGACGGCGAAGCGGAACGCGTGTTCGGCAAAGCCATGCGCAATATCGGCATCGAAAGAAAGGGCTACGTTTTGCAGTCCAAGTGCGGGATCCGTAAGGACGGAAAGGGGAAGATCAACCGCTTCGATTTTTCCAAACGCTACATTTTAAAAGCTGTGGACGAGAGCTTGTCCCGCTTGGGAACGGACTATCTCGATATTCTGCTTTTGCACCGCCCCGATACGCTCGTCGAGCCCGAAGAGGTTGCGGAGGCGTTTGATAAACTCCGTGAAAAGGGCAAGGTGCGCGCGTTCGGCGTGAGCAATTTCTCCGCGATGCAAATGCAGCTTTTTGAAAACGCGGGCATCGAGATTGTGGCAAATCAAATGCAGTTCTCTCTCTGTCACACCGCGCCCGTGGACGCAGGTTTCAACGTGAATATGTATAAGGAAGAGTCCGTCACCCGCGCGGGGGATTCCATGGAATATTGCCGCGCGAACGGGATCGCGATGCAGGGCTGGTCGCCCCTTCAATACGGATTCTTCGAAGGCGTGTTTGTCGGTAACGAAAAGTTCCCGAAGATCAACGCCGCGCTTGAGCGCTTGGCGAAAAAATACAATGTGTCGCCCTCGACAATCGCAGTGGCTTGGGTGCTCCGTCACCCTGCATTCAAGCAGGTAGTAACGGGTACGACGTCCATGAAACACATGACGGAAATGTGTGATGCGGGGGATATCACCCTGACCCGCGACGAATGGTATTCCCTTTACGCGGCGACGGGCAAAGTTTTGCCTTGACCATGGGCAGGTGTTTGATGAAATATAGATGAAAGATGAAATTTTGTTGATTTTGCCCTTGTATTTTTCTGTAAAATGTCGTAAAATATAAGTAGGGAAAATTTGCTGGAGGAAGAAAGAGAATATGGCAGGACTTTTGCTCAAAGGCATTAACAAAGTATATCCCACGGGTGTACAAGCGGTGTTCGACGTATGTCTTGATATCAAGGATAAGGAATTTATCGTGCTCGTCGGGCCTTCCGGTTGCGGGAAATCCACGACGCTCTATATCGACGGTAAACTCGTCAACGACGTTTTGCCCAAGGATCGCGATATCGCGATGGTGTTCCAGAACTACGCGCTTTATCCGCACATGACCGTATACGAAAATATGGCGTTCTCACTGAAAATGCGGAATGATGCCAAGGCGGTCATCGAGAAGAGAGTGCCCGCGGCCGCGGAGACACTCGGCATTACGGAGTACCTTTCCCGAAAGCCCAAGGCGCTTTCGGGCGGGCAAAGACAGCGCGTTGCGCTCGGGCGCACGATCGTGCGCGAACCGAAGGTATTTTTGCTCGATGAGCCTTTGTCCAACCTTGACGCGAAGCTTCGCGCGTCCATGCGGACGGAGATATCCAAGCTCCACGCCCGCTTGGCGACGACGTTTATCTACGTCACGCACGATCAGGTAGAAGCCATGACCATGGGTACGCGGATTGTCGTGATGAAGGACGGATTTATGCAGCAGGTGGATACGCCGCAGAATTTGTACGATTATCCCGTGAACCTGTTCGTGGCGGGCTTTATCGGTACGCCGCGCATGAATTTCTTCAAAAATTCTACCCTCACGGGCAAGGGGGATAAGATCTACGTGAACTTTATCGGCGGGAATAAAATACTCTTGCCCGAGTCCGTTTCCAAGCGAATTAAAGATCTCAACGCATACCTGGGTACGGGGAAAGCGGTTACGCTGGGCGTTCGCGCGGAGGACGTTCACCACGACGAAGCGTTTATCGAAAGCTCGCCTAAGACGGTGGTGAAGGCGCGCATCGAGGTGATTGAAAAGCTCGGTGCGGAAACGCAGATCTATTGCGAGCTTGATTACGAGGACAAGGAATCCTCCGTCATCGACAATTCCACACAGATGATCGCGCGTATCCCCAGCCGTGAAGAGGTTGCCTTGAAAGAGGTCGTAAAGCTTGCGTTTGATGCCGAGCATATCCACCTCTTCGACGGCGAAACGGAAGCGACGATCTTGGAACGCGACGAGGGGTATGAAGTCATCGAAGAGAATGCCGAGGGAGCGGCGTTCGTG
>CAYULZ010000183.1:0-2147 GCA_964445865.1 uncultured Lachnospiraceae bacterium
CGGCGGCTTTCATGACGCTCCGTACCAAGGATAAACAGACCGCCCGCTTCCCTGACCTTCTCGGCCTCGGGTGCGATCTGATCCTTAAACTTGTTATAAAGCTCACGGAAAATCTTCCGCGCGTTTCTGACCTCCTCGTCGTCGATCTCCGCCGTTCCCGTCGCCATCGCGATCAGCTCCTCGGGGATTTCCATCTTGCGCATTGCCTTTTTGGCCATATGCTCGGGGTTGCCGCCCAGCATAATATCGGTTCCACGTCCCGCCATATTGGTCGAGATGGTAACCGCACCGTATTTGCCTGCCTCGGCGACGATCTCGGCCTCGCGGTCGTGATACTTGGCGTTGAGTACCGAGTGCACAATGCCCTCGCGCTTAAGGCGGCGAGAGAGCTCCTCGGATTTGTCAATGGACACCGTGCCTACGAGTACAGGCTGTCCCTTTTCATGACATGCCACGATCTGCTCAATCACGGCGTTATACTTGCCGTTCAGCGACTTATACACCACGTCGGTGTGATCCTCTCGGATCATCGGCTTATTGGTGGGGATCTCCACAACGTCAAGGCCGTAGATTTCACGGAACTCCATTTCCTCGGTCAGCGCCGTTCCCGTCATACCCGACAGCTTTTCATACATACGGAAATAGTTTTGGAAGGTAATGGTCGCAAGGGTCTTGTTCTCCTTCTCGATCTTCACACCCTCCTTAGCCTCGATGGCCTGATGGAGACCGTTGGAATAACGGCGTCCCGGCATGAGTCGACCCGTAAAGGCATCAACGATCATGACGCCCTGCTCATTGACCACGTAGTCGACGTCGCGCTTCATGATGCCGCGCGCACGGATCGCTTGATTGATATGGTGAGCGATCTCGGAATTTTCCGCATCGGAGAGGTTTTCAATGCCAAAGAACTGCTCGGCCTTGGCCGCACCCGCAGGAGTCAGCGTTGCATGATTGGCCTTTTCATCAACGATGTAATCGGCGTCGATATCGTCATAGCTTTGCTTCGAATCCATCTCCTTGATCACAAATTTACGGAGCTTGGCGGCAAAGGCATCGGCACGGTCGTACATATCGGTCGATTTTTCACCCGCACCCGAAATGATCAGGGGGGTTCTTGCCTCGTCGATCAGAATCGAGTCAACCTCGTCCACGATGGCAAAATGATGACCGCGCTGAACCATGTTTTCTTTATAAACGACCATGTTGTCTCGCAGGTAATCAAAACCGAACTCGTTATTCGTTCCGTAGGTAATGTCGGCCGCATAGGCGAGTTTCTTGTCGGCAGGCGAGATGCCATGCACGACAAGTCCCGTGCGCAAGCCCATAAATTCGTAAACGCGTCCCATTTCCTCGCTGTCGCGACGCGCGAGGTAATCGTTCACGGTCACCACGTGCACGCCCTTACCCGAAAGCGCGTTGAGATACGCAGGCATAGTCGCCACGAGGGTCTTACCCTCGCCCGTTTTCATTTCGGCGATTCTGCCCTGATGCAGAATGATACCGCCGATGAGCTGCACGCGGAAGGGACGCTTCCCGAGAATACGGTCATCGGCCTCGCGAATCGCCGCAAAGGCGTCTGCCATAATATCCTCAAGGGTCTCACCGTCGGCAAGGCGCTGCTTCAAAATCGCCGTCGTACCGGCCAACTCCTCATTGGTCATCGCCGCATACTTGGGTGCGAGCGATTCGATATAATCCACGTATTTATTCAGCTTTTTCAGTTGACGTTCACTGTACGTACCGAAAATCTTATCTGCAAGTCCCATCATCGTCCTCCAAATATCAATATACAATTATTATACAATATTTTTTCGCCTTTTTCAAGTATTTTGCCCCATTCCGCCGAGGCTCGTTTGTAAACTTTTATCGTTTGCGAGGCAAAATATGCCGAATTCTTGCAAATCCCCTTGCAAAGCAAGCCAAAATGGAATATAATATAAGCATATTACCATCGCAAAGCGAGAGAATTATGAATCACATTCACATTATTTTACACGAGCCGGAAATTCCGCAAAACACGGGCAATATCGCACGAACCTGCGCCGCTACGGGTGCATCGCTCCATATCATCAAGCCGATGGGCTTTACCCTCGACGACAAAAAGCTCAAGCGCGCGGGACTCGACTATTGGGACAAGCTCGAAATTA
>CAYULZ010000184.1:0-2143 GCA_964445865.1 uncultured Lachnospiraceae bacterium
CACATGTTGACCTCTACATACCACTCGCGAGAGAAGAGCTCGGGACGGCGGTACACAAGGTTCGTGGTGAACACGCGGGAGAGAATGCCGTCGGCATACGCTTTATCGAACTTGTCGAGGCCGTCGGTAAAGAGACCGAAGGTCGCGAAGGCGAAAATGCGGTTGGCGCCCTTTTCCTTGAGCTGAACGGCTACGTCAAGCAGCGACTCGCCCGAGGAAATCATATCGTCGACGATGATGACATCCTTGCCCGTGAGGTCACGGCCGAGATACTCGTGTGCTTCAATAGGGTTGCGGCCGTTGACAACGACGGCGTAGTTGCGGCGCTTGTAGAACATACCGATGTCGACACCGAGCACCGAGGAATAGTACATACAACGGGACATCGCGCCCTCGTCGGGAGAAATGATGAGCAGGTGCTCCTTGTCAAGCGAAACGTCGGGAACGTTGCGAACGAGAGCCTTGATCATCTGATATGCGGGTCTGACGTCGTCAAAGCCCGAAAGCGGAATGGCGTTCTGGATACGGGAATCGTGGGCATCAAAGGTAATGATGTTGGTCACACCCATGTTGACCAGCTCCTGAAGCATCACGGCACAGTCGAGCGACTCACGGCTCGATCTTTTGTGCTGTCTGCCCTCGTAGAGCATGGGCATGATCACCGAAATTCTTCTTGCCTTGCCTGCGTTGGCGGCAATAATACGCTTCAGATCGGCGTAATGGTCATCGGGGCTCATGGGAACCTCCTGGCCGTACATCTTATATGTAACGCCGTAGTTAAACGTGTCGCAAATGATATACAGGTCGTGTCCTCGGAGCGACTGGTGCAAAAGAGCCTTGGCCTCACCCGTTCCGAAACGGGGGCAATCCACCTCGACGAGGAAGGATTCCTCGCCGCCGTGACGGCGCCACTCCTTCAGATAGTAGTCAACCTGTGCGGCAAACTGCTCGCAGCCCTTCATACCGATCACGCTTAATTCTGCGTACTGTGATTCCTTCATGGTCCTTCTTCCTCCGCGCTTTTATTGATTTTGGACAAAACGTCAATTTACACATTCATTATAACATATTTTTTTTCGTTTGCCAATACCTTTATAAAATTTTCAGCGAAATTCGCAAAAAAACCGCTGTTTTTGTCGCACCCTCGGTCATTTCAGCTCAACGACCGTCACGCCGCCGTCGCCCTCTCCGTACTGTCCGATGCGGAAGCCGGCTACACGGCGGTCGGTCTTGAGATACGCCCACAGTGCGTTGCGGAGCGCACCCGTTCCCTTTCCGTGAATGAGACGAACGGTATGGAAGCCCGCGATCGCCGCCTCGTCAAAATATTTGTCGACGTGACTCCACGCCTCGTCGCCCGTCATACCGCGCAGATCGATCTCGTCGCGGAAATCGCGGCAGACCGTCATGCGGTAACCACCATCTCCCTTTTTCTTTTCCTTGACTGCGGCTGTTTCCTCCAGCAGTTGTAGGTCGGACAAGGCGATCTTGGTCTTGATGATGCCCGCCTGCACCGACACGGCCTTGGCTCCCTTTGCGGGTGCTTCGAGCACGACGGCCTTCTTACCGAGGCTGACGATCACCACCTCGTCGCCCTTGCGAAGCGCACGCGGAAGCACGTAATTTTCTGCATTTTTCTTGACCTCTACGGGATCGAATTGGTCGCTGTGCGTGCGTAGGTGCTCGCGGATCTCGCGGCGTGCCGCCGCCAGCTCCTCACCAAGGCGAGCCGATTCCCGCTCCTTCTTGACCTTTTCGAGCTGCTCCATGATGAAGTCGCTGGAAAGCTTCGCGCTCTCGACCATCGACTGCGCTTTTTTGCGCGCATTTTCGACCTCACGCTCAGCCTTTTGCAGGCGCTCCTTGAGCTCCTTTTCGGCCTCGATGCGGAAGGCCTCGTATTCCTCACGCTGACGGCGCGCCTCCTCGCGTTCACGGTCGGCCTGCAAGCGTGCGGCCTCCAGCTCGCCGAGAATATGCTCCATCTGCTTATTTTCGCTATTGACGAGAATATTCGCACGCGCCACGAGCTCCGTAGGCAGACCGAGCTTCTCGGAAATCGCAAACGCGTTGGATTTGCCGGGCATACCGACGATCAGACGGTAGGTCGGCCGTAGACTCTCAACGTCAAACTCACACGAGG
>CAYULZ010000185.1:0-2136 GCA_964445865.1 uncultured Lachnospiraceae bacterium
GTTCCGCTACAATCCTGCCGCAGAGGGCAAGAAGCTCACGGTTGACTCGAAGCCTGCAACGGGCAGCTACGTCGACTTCGTGAAGTCCGAGACCCGTTACGCTCGTCTTGTTCAGTCCAACCCCGAGAAGGCAGAGGCACTCTTCCAGAAGGGCGAGGAGAACGCAAAGGCGAAGTACGACAGACTCCAGAAGCTTGCTGACCTCTACGACTAATTCGTAGTCATCAAAAGCAAAATAAGAGCCGCTCCCATCGGGAGCGGCTCTTTGTGCTTTGTGGGAGCTTTCTCACAAAAGATCCCCGTCGGCAAACGCCGACGGGGATCTCGTTCCGATCAACCGCAGCAGCAGAAGATCAGGATCAGCGCGATGATGATGATCCAAAGGGTGTTATCATCGAAAAGGTTACACAGGCAGTTATTCATGGTAGTCCTCCATAGTCTGTTCAATTCATAGGACGGTTCGCCCTACGTTAACATGGTATGAAGGATATGAAAAAATGGTGCTTAACAAATGGTATCGTCGAAGGGTATGGGCATGCCGAGCTCGTCGGAGCGGAAGCAGGCCTCCATAATCTTCATGAGTCGGCGCTGCTGGTTGTGCGTAACGAGCTGCTCAGCCTTGCCGTCGATGGCGAGGCAAAGGTTGCGATAGAAGTCGTGCACGTCGGACGTGGGGCGCTCGATCTCGCTCCGCTGAATGGTGTTCTCGTTACGCGGTGCCATCGTCTTGGTAAGACCGGCGGCGGTCACCACGGGAATCACATCCTTGTCCTCCCAGTTCTTGCAGGAAACGATGTGGCAGTTGTCGCGCCAGAAGTTGATGATCGCGCTTCCGTTCGAGCCCGTCATGTAGTAGCGGGGCAGCTCGATAAAGTGCGAGGTGCCCACCTCGATACGGCCGACGAGGCCGCCCTCGAAGTGCAGATCGAGCTTGAAGCCGTCATCGACCTCGTAGTTCGTAATATGCTCGCAACGGCAGTAGATCGACGTAAGCTTGCGGTCGGTGACGATGTTCAGCATCTGGTCGATGAGGTGCACACCCCAGTCGAGGATCATGCCGCCGCCGTGCTCCTTGTGTCCGCGCCAGTCCCCGGGGATACCGTGCGAGCCGAGCACGCGCGATTCGATCCCGAAGACCTCGCCGAGCTCGCCCGATTCGTAAACCTGCTTCATCATCAGAAAATCCTTATCCCAACGGCGGTTCTGGTGAACCGTGAAGATCTTGCCGCTCTTGTTTGCGGCTGCGATCATCTGCTCGAGCTCGTCGGAATTCATCGCCACGGGCTTCTCGCAGACGACGTTCTTGCCTGCGGCGAGCGCCGCGAGGACGATCGGAAGATGCGAGTCGTTGGGAACGACGACCGTCACGATCTCGACCGTTTCGTCAGCGAGGAGCTCCTCGAGAGACGCGTAGGCGTGAATGCCCTGCTCAACGGCAGCGGTACGACGCTCCTCCTTGATATCGTAAATGCCCGCAAGCTCACAAACGTCGCTCTTGAGCATATGGTTTACGTGCCAGCCACCCATGCCGCCAAAGCCGACGACGGCTACTCTTTTTTTCTCCTGAACACTCATTGTTTTCCTCCAAGGATCTTCGGATTTTTTACGCCACGCGGCCATTTTGACCGTTTTTGCGCTATGCTTGATTGTATTATAAGACAAACGACAAGAAATTTCAAGTCACAAATCGAAAAAAACAAGACAAATATTGCGCATTTTTGCTTTTTTAAGTGCCTTTTGCGCTCATTTTTTTGTGATGCGGCCGTTTTGGGCAAATTTCTGCGGAAATTTGAAAAATTCTCTTGTGCAAAGGAAAAAAATATTATATAATATAAGGTGGAAAACGGCGCCGTGCGCGCCGTCGCGAATTTACAAGAAATGGGAGTCTTTTTTATGCCCAAAAGCCAGACACATATCCGCAATTTTTCCATCATCGCCCACATCGACCACGGCAAATCGACCCTCGCAGACCGCATTCTTGAGGCGACGCAGACCGTCTCGGCGCGCGAGATGGAGAGTCAATTACTCGACAATATGGACCTCGAGCGCGAGCGCGGCATCACCATCAAGGCGCGTGCCGTTCGCCTCGAGTATCGGATCGACGACGGTGACACCTATCAGTTCAACCTGATCGAC
>CAYULZ010000186.1:0-2102 GCA_964445865.1 uncultured Lachnospiraceae bacterium
ACATGATCAACGCGGGCGTGTGGAGCCCCTATTCGCTGTACAGCGAGGAGATCGCAACCTTCGGCGAGTCCGACTACGACCAGACCGACGCGACCGGCTTCATCAACCTGTTCGGTCTGCCGATCAAGGTTCAGGCTATGGTTGACGCCGAGAACAAGAAAAAGAACAAGTAAAGAATAGATACCCGTCCTGCGCGGAAAAACCCGCGCGGGACGGATTTTGGGTTTTCTTTGACGAAAAAAGGAAAAGGTGAAAACGGTGACAAAGGTATTTATTGACGGCAGCGCCGGCACGACCGGCCTGCGTATTCACGAGCGGCTGGCCACAAGAAACGACATAGAAATGATCCGTCTCGACGAGACGAGACGAAAGGATCCCGAGGCGAGAAAAGAAGCGTTGTTTGCCGCCGATATTGCCTTTTTGTGTCTGCCCGACGCCGCCGCCGTTGAGGCGGTCGCGCTTGCCGAGGGCAGCAACGTAGCGATCATCGACACCTCGACTGCACACAGAACTAACCCCGCGTGGGCCTACGGCTTCCCCGAGCTTGCGGGTGCGCGCGAGAAGATCGCCGCCTCGAAGCGGATCGCCAATCCCGGTTGTCACGCAAGCGGCTTCATTGCCCTCATCGCGCCTCTGGTGCGCACGGGGCTGATCGCTCCCGACACGCCCCTGTCCTGCACCTCGCTGACGGGCTACACGGGCGGCGGCAAGAAAATGATCGCCGAATACGAGGCTGACGGCCGCGATCCTCTCCTGGACGCGCCAAGAGCCTACGGCCTCTCGCAGCAGCACAAGCATCTGCCCGAGATCACGGCAGTCTGCGGCCTCTCCAGAACGCCCATCTTCCAGCCCATCGTCGCACCCTTTGCGTGCGGCATGGAGGTCTCGGTCGGTCTGTTTGCCGATCAGCTCAAGGGTAGCATCGACGACGTGCGCAACGCTTACCGCGCGGCCTACGAAACGGGACTTGTCCACTTCGTGGAAAACGCCGACGAGAGCGGTTTTCTGTCGGCAGGCGCGTTTGCGGGCCGCGATGACATGCAGGTCACGGTCGTGGGCAACGACGAGCGCATCCTGCTCGTCTCGCGCTTTGACAATCTCGGCAAGGGCGCTTCGGGCTCTGCCATCCAGAACATGAACATTCTGCTCGGCCTCGACGAAGCGACGGGTCTGTGTGTGGAATAACGAAAGGAATTACGAACATGAAGATCATCACGGGCGGCGTTTGCGCCGCAAAGGGATTTACGGCAAACGGCATTCACTGCGGTATTCGCAAGAACCGCACGAAGCGCGACATCTCGCTGATCGTCAGTGAGTGCGTCGGAACGGCTGCCGCCGTATATACGACCAACCTCGTCAAGGGTGCGCCCCTGACAGTAACCAAGAACCACATCGCCGACGGCCACGCGCAAGCAGTCATCTGCAACAGCGGAAACGCCAACACCTGCAACGCGAACGGTATTGAGATCGCCGAGCAGATGAGTGACCTCGTGGCAAAGGCCACGGGCATTGCGGCAAACGACGTGATCGTCGCGTCGACGGGCGTCATCGGCCAGCCTCTGAACATCGAGCCGATCGCAAGCGGCATTCCCGCGCTCGTCGAAGGACTTTCCGTCGACGGCGGTGAGGCTGCGGCCGAGGGCATCATGACGACCGACGTCCAGAAGAAAGAGATCGCCGTAGAATTTGAGCTTGGCGGCAAGCTCTGCCACATCGGCGGCATCGCCAAGGGAAGCGGCATGATCCACCCCAACATGGCCACGATGCTCGTCTTTATCACGACCGATGCGGCCATCAGCGCACCCATGCTCCAGAAGGCGCTGTCGACCGATATTCAGAACACCTTTAATATGATCAGCATTGACGGCGACACCTCCACCAACGACATGGTCACCGTTATCGCAAACGGCCTCGCGGGCAACGACGAGATCGTCGCTGAGGGCGAGGATTTTGCGGCCTTCATGAAGGCACTCAACACCGTGACCGTCTATCTCTGCCGCATGATCGCCGCCGACGGCGAGGGAGCGACCAAGCTTCTCGAGTGCTCGGTCAGCGGCGCGAAGGATATTCCCACCGCCAAGACGGTGGCCAAGAGCGTGATC
>CAYULZ010000187.1:0-2071 GCA_964445865.1 uncultured Lachnospiraceae bacterium
GTTTAAGAAAAAAGAATGTGTAGCAATGCTTTTGGCAGGCGGACAGGGCTCGTGTCCTTGCCCGCTCGGCTTCCACGAGGTCGATCAACTCTTGTTGGGAGTGGATGCCCAACTTCTGGTACAAGCGGTAGCTGTGGGTCTTCACGGTGGGGACGGCGATGAACAGCTCCTCGGCGATGCGCTCGGTGCCGTTGCCCTTCGCCAGCAGCTCGAAGACCTCGGTCTCGCGCGGGGACAGCCCGCCGCGCTCGGCCACGGCACGGCACGCCCGTTTCCACCGGCCCTCGCGCGGGGCGTCGTCGCGCGCGATGGACAGCGCGGGCGAGCCGAAGCATGTCATGGCCAACGCCAGCAGCGCCACCGCCGCGAACGCGCAGGCGACCAGCCCCAGGTCACCGGCCTCGACGGGCTGCCCAGCAAGAGGCGCGGCCAGCAGGCGCGAGGCGACGAGCCAGCCCGCGAACATGCCAGCGGTATTCGCAGCGCGGCCCCACGCGAAGATACGCACGCGCAGCCGCCACGAACGCGAGCGCCCCAAGTCGAGCAGCAGGATGAACGAGGCGATGTCGTAGAAGCCGAACACCAGCACGAGCATGCCGCAAAGCGCAAGCCCGACCTGCGTGCCCACGAAAGGCAGGGGCAACAACGCTACGACGCTCGGCAAGAACAGGAACCACTGGAAGCGGCGGAAGTCGAACGTGTCCTGGAAGCGGAAGAGGAGCGAACCGGCGACGATGGTCGGCACGAGCAGGACGAGCTTGATGGGCGTCAAGTGCGCTTCGCCGCCGCCCAGCGTCAGCGTGATGGCGATGGTGATGCCGTACACGATGCTGTAGGCGGCAAGCCCAAGGGCAAGCGGCCAGAACCCATGGGGGACGAGCGAGACGCTGACATCTGCAGGATCCCCTTCCCCGGAGTCTCCTTCAACATCCTCTTCTGGCGCGATAAAGGCCATGAGGCAGGCAAGCACGGCGAGCGCCGCCGAAACCACGGTGTCGAGGGGCGAGGGAATGTTCTCGACGAGCAAGTAGCCGACCGTCCCCGCCAGCACCGCCCCCACGAGGGCAAGCGCTGCGGGCAATCGCGGCGCTGCCATGAGGGGTGCGGCGGACATAACGAGCAGGCATCCGATGCCCATCCCGAACAGCAGTCGCAAGATGGCAAGCACGGAAACGGCACCGCCCGAAGCTTCCAAGGCGAGAGAACCCACCACAAGGGCGACGAAGAACAGCGCCGCGATGACGCACGCCAAGCGACGGCTCAGGCGTCCGCGGATGAGGCCCGGCACGGCCCCGCCGAACACGAGCGCCCCGGTGACGCCCACGGCGCCGGCGGCGGGCAAGATCATGTCGCCGGCACGCATCTGCAGCGCGTCCGAACCGGCGATGGAAAGGTTCGCCGCCCAGGTCAGCGCAAGCGCCGCCGTGGCGAGCACCGCCTCTTTGCCCAACTTGCCTGCGGCTTTCTCTCCCAAAACGCCCCCGATCGGTTCGACCTCTCGAATTATACACACAAAATTGAGTTCGAGGTCACTTTCTGTGAAACCACAGGTCATCGCCTGTAATACGCAGTGTCTTACAACGCTTCTCCCAATTTGCGACCTTTGGACGATACCGCCACGAGCTCGGCCGCCCTATGGTGCGCCCAACGGGCGTGGCGCGGTTCACGCCGAGGAAAGCCGACGGCCCGCTCGCCGCTTCAATGCGGCCTGTACTAAATCGTCGGCCCAAACGAGAGGGGGACGCATGATAAACGAGGGCTACATCCCGGTCGCTCACGACAAGCCCTACCGCTTCGAGAAGGACGGGCTGCATGTGACGCGCGGCAGCGCCTGGTCGGGACCGGGCTGCCACCTGGGATGCGGGGTGGAACTCTACACCGACGACGCGGGCAAGCTCGTGCGCGTCGAGGGCGACCTGGACAACCCGTACAACCAGGGCAGGCTCTGCCCGCGGTGCCTGGCGCTGGCCGAGTGCACCAACAACCCGGACCGCATCCTATACCCGATGAAGCGTGACCCGAAGGACCGCGGCAAGGACTGCTTCGAGCGCATCACCTGGGACGAGGCGTA
>CAYULZ010000188.1:0-2068 GCA_964445865.1 uncultured Lachnospiraceae bacterium
AAATAGGTAAATTCGTAGGAACTATGGCGTTTTTTCTATTTATAGCCTCTTTGTCTGTTTCGGTTGTTGCCATTATATTTCGTCACCAGATTCTCGGCCTTATGAACACGCCAAAAGAAGCGTACGACGGAGCCTTGAGCTATTCGACGATTACCATGTCGGGTTTGGTATTTATATACGGTTACAATGCAGTTAGCGCTATATTAAGAGGCATGGGTGACTCCAAACACCCTTTTATTTTTATTGCCATAGCTGCCTTGATTAATCTTTTTCTTGATATAATATTTGTTCTCGTATGTGATATGGGCGTAGCCGGGGCGGCAATTGCTACGGTTGCGAGCCAAGCAACGAGCTTTTTGTGTTGCACTGCTTTTCTCGTCAAAAAACGCGCCGAATTTGAACTCGACGTTAAACTCAC
Organism: uncultured Lachnospiraceae bacterium; assembly: GCA_964445865.1. Classification (GTDB taxonomy): domain Bacteria; phylum Bacillota; class Clostridia; order Oscillospirales; family CAG-272; genus HGM12713. The sequence goes on from CAYULZ010000188.1 coordinate 419, forward strand.
AAATTTCGTTAAACCAGACAAAACAATGCTTGGCGACCTGCTGAAACTCGGAACTCCAATGGCAATAAAAACCGCCTCTATTCAATTTTCAAAACTGTTCGTTAATTCGTGGATTAACAGCTACGGAGTAGTAGTATCTGCATTTGCAGGCATTGCAAACAAGGTTTCCAGTATCGCAAACTTGGTTTCTATGTCTATGAATACGGCAGGCTCAACTTTGGTAGGGCAAAATATTGCAGCCAAGAAATTTGACAGAGTAAATATGATTTTGGTTAGACTATCCATAATTACGGTATTGATAGCCACTGTGTTTTCAGCTATAATTTGCTTATTCCCGAATCAAATTTTCGGTCTGTTTACGGGTGCGAATGACGCTGACGTTCTTTCTTTATCAGGAAAATACGTACCTATTGCAGTTCTACTCTTTTTTGCCGGCGCAGGGAGAGCCGTTATGAACGCACTTATAAACGGTAGCGGAAATTATAAGATAAATTTCGTTACTGCTATACTTGACGGAATAGTAATGCGAATCGGATTATCCGTGATGTTTGGACTTGCGCTCGGTATGAAACATTACGGCTTTTGGCTGGGCGACGCGTTAGCCGGTTTCACACCTTTTTTTATCGGTATGGTATATTATTTCACAGGATACTGGAAAAAGATACCGTCAGAAAAAAAGCAGCAAACATCATCACTGTCCGCTGCCAAATAACACTAACACCATATACCCATATCTTAATTTTATTAGAAGAACTTTTGCTTTTAGACCGAAAGTTCTTCTTTCAGTTTGGAAAGAATTTTATTTTCCAGCCTTGATACTTGAACCTGAGATACTTTCAAAACTCTTGCTACTTCACTTTGGGTTTTGTCCCTGAAATAACGCAAAGTAATAATCATTTTGTCGCGTTCGTCTAATTTAGAAACCAAATCCTTAAGCAAAATATAATCGAGATTGTCTTCAACACCCTCTTTTGCACTGAGCTTATCAACCAGCATTTGCGAATTTTGTTCGTCAGAACTTTCGTATATGGAAATAGGCTGCTTTATCGAATCCATTGCAAAAACCACTTCATGCGCATCCATACCGAATTCTTTTGCTATCACATCCACCGAAGGACTTTCCGAAAAAGTTTTCCTGTAGTTTTCGACGAAATAATTTATTTTGCACGCAACACTTTTTGTTGAACGCGAAATTTTGATATATCCGTCGTCACGCAAAAATCTCTTAACCTCTCCCGCTATCATAGGAACGGCGTAGGTGGAAAATCGCACGGCAAATTGCTCGGAAAAATTTTTGATCGCCTTCAAAAAACCCATACATCCAAGCTGATACAAATCGTCGTATTCTACGCCCTTGTTTTTATAATGCCGTATAACGCTTTTTATTAAAGGTGAATTTTTTTCTAATAAAATTTCCTTGGCGCGCTCGTCCCCACCTTGCGCTCTTTTTATCAACTCAAAAGTCTCGTCCAAATCAGGCTCCTTGACATATAACCTTTCTCATTTTTACCACCGTACCCCCGTTTATTTTTGAATTTACTTCTATCGAATCCATAAAAGACTCCATAACCGTAAATCCCATGCCGGTACGCTCCTCATTCGCTTTTGTGGAAAAAAACGGCTCTCTTGCTCTTTTTACGTCCGCTATGC
>CAYULZ010000189.1:0-2065 GCA_964445865.1 uncultured Lachnospiraceae bacterium
TTGGAGTCTCTTGAGCCCGTGCTGGCAAAGAGCCCCGAGTTTATTGAAAAGGGCATCATCGATCTGATCGTTGAGCCCGAGCGTGTGATCAAGTTCCGCGTACCGTGGGTGGACGATCAGGGCAAGACCCAGGTCAACCGCGGCTACCGCGTGCAGTTTAACAGCGCCATTGGCCCCTACAAGGGCGGCTTGCGCTTCCATCCCACCGTGAATGAGAGCATCATGAAGTTCCTCGGCTTCGAGCAGACCTTCAAGAACTCTCTCACCTCTCTGCCCATGGGCGGCGGCAAGGGCGGCTCCGATTTCAATCCTCAGGGCAAGTCCGATGCTGAGGTCATGCGCTTCTGCCAGTCCTTCATGACCGAGCTTCAGAAGTACATCGGCGCCAACACCGACGTTCCCGCAGGCGATATCGGCGTGGGTGCCCGTGAGGTCGGCTACATGTTCGGCCAGTACAAGAGACTGCGTGACGAGTTCACCGGCGTGCTGACCGGTAAGGGTATGCCCTACGGCGGCTCCATTCTCCGTCCCGAGGCAACCGGCTTCGGTGCCGTTTACTACACCGTTGATATGCTCAACTACTTCGGCGACGATATCAAGGGCAAGACCTTTGCCGTATCCGGCTTCGGTAACGTAGCGTGGGGAACGGTGCAGAAGATCACCGAGCTCGGCGGTAAGGTCGTGACCATTTCGGGTCCCGACGGATACGTTTACGACGAGGACGGCATCAACACGCCTGAAAAGATCGGCTACATGCTCGAGATGAGAGCTTCCTGCCGTAACCGCGTCCAGGATTATGCCGATAAGTTCGGTGTACCCTTCTATGCAGGCGAGAAGCCTTGGGGTGTGAAGGCTGATATTCTGATGCCTTGCGCAACCCAGAATGAGGTTGGCATGGCTGAAGCAGAGAAGATGGTTGCCAACGGTCTGAAGTACTACGTAGAGGTCTCCAACATGCCTACCACCAACGAGGCCATTGCATACCTGAAGGCCAACGGCGTGATCGTAGCTCCCTCGAAGGCCGTTAACGCAGGCGGCGTTGCCGTTTCGGGTCTTGAGATGTCGCAGAACTCGATGCGTTACAGTTGGACGGCCGAGGAGGTTGACGCGAAGCTGCACACCATTATGAGCAACATCTTCAACAACTCCATCAAGGCCGCACGCGAGTACGGACTGGGCGACGATCTCGTTGCCGGTGCAAACATCGCAGGCTTTATCAAGGTCGCTGAGGCTATGAAGGCTCAGGGCGTTGTCTGATTTTACATGCTCTTTGGGGAGCCCCTTTTCGAAGGGCTCCCTTACTTTTGTATCTCTGGATGCCGAAACCTACAAAATATCAAGAAGGTCTTGACTTTTTGTGTGCGAGGCGGTATAATAATAGAAAGAGTCGATGGCTCTTTGAATATGAACGGTTTAGGAGTGAATCCATATGAAAAAATATCTTGCCGCACTTTTGCTTATTGCCGTGCTGATGCTTTCATTGGTCTCTTGTACGGATGATTTTATTTTTATCGACCACTCCAAGGACAAAACGGAAGAAAACGAAAACGGTGAGTCGGGCGGAGATAACAATCCATCCGGTGGGGAAAACAACCAATCCGGTGGAGAAAACAACGGCGGAAGCGGTGACGGAAGCGGCAATGGCGGAAGTAGCGGAAGCGGATCGGGAAATGAAGGAATTCCCGAAAACGATCAGTATCCCGGCTGGGGAACGCCCATTCCGTATTGATGGGAGAACAGAATAGGGAAGCGCCGTTCGCGCTTCCTTTTTCTTTGCCTGAAAGTTTGTGGTATTTTTAACGATAAATCCGAAAAAACGCGACGGAAATCGTGTAAGTATACAAAAATGAAATTTTTTTTAGAAAATTTCGCCAAAACTCTTGTATATTTTCCAAAAATGAGTTACAATATATAATTGAGAAAGCATGGAATCGCTGTGCTTCTTTCCATTCGAAAAAAATTTTTATTATAAAATGGAGGATTTTTACCATGTCTGTAAAAGTTGCTATTAACGGCTTTGGCCGTATCGGACGTCTTGCATTCAGACAGATGTTCGGCGCAGAGG
>CAYULZ010000190.1:0-2053 GCA_964445865.1 uncultured Lachnospiraceae bacterium
CAGATCAGCATTTTCTACGTCGAACACCTTGCGGACGAGTGAGAAGCCGTTGGAGTGCACGCCGCTCGAAGCCAGAGCGATCATGACGTCACCCTCACGCATGGTCTTGTTATCAATGATTTTGGACTTGTCCACAACGCCCGTGCAGTAGCCTGCGAGGTCGTACTCGTCCACAGGATAGAAGCCGGGCATTTCGGCCGTTTCACCGCCGATGAGCGCCGCACCCGACTGCACACAGCCGTCGCACACACCCTTGACGATGCTCTCGATACGCTCGGGAATATTCTTGCCGCAAGCGATATAATCGAGGAAAAACAGCGGCTTTGCGCCCGAGCAAATGATGTCGTTGACGCACATAGCCACGCAGTCAATACCTACTGTGTCGTGCTTGTCCAAAAGAAACGCCAGCTTCAGCTTCGTACCGACGCCGTCCGTGCCGCTTACCAGCACGGGACGGGTCATACCCGTTACGTCCAGCTCAAACAGGCCGCCAAAGCCACCGACGTCCGAGCAAACGCCCGCCGTCATCGTCTTGGCGATGTGCTGCTTCATCAGCTCTACCGCTTTATAACCCGCTGTAATATCGACGCCTGCTGCTGCATAGCTATCTGATCTCGATTGTGTATTCATGATTTTCTTCCTTTCTGTCAGTCAAGCATTATTCCTTGCCCGTCCAGCAATAGGTGCAGAGCTTACACGGCTCCAGGCCGATGGCCTTAATGACACCCTCGAGAGACTGGAACTCGAGCGAAGCAAATTTGAATTTCTTACAAATGGTCTGTCGCAAGCGCTTGCCGCGCTCGGTCGAGGAATCGCGGTATTCGTCCAGATGCGCAAAGCCCTCCTCGCCCTCAAGATCCATGATCGTCCGTCTGGCGATGAGATCCATATCGTTCGTGGCGCGAGAAAAATTGAGGTATTTACAGCCGTACATAATCGGCGGGCAGGCCGAGCGCATATGTACCTCCTTGGCACCGTGATCGTATAAAAAGTCGACCGTTTCCTTGAGCTGTGTACCGCGGACGATCGAGTCGTCCACGAACAACAGCTTCTTACCTTGAATGAGCTCGTGCACGGGGATAAGCTTCATTCTCGCGACCTTTTTACGGTCTGCCTGCTTGGCAGCCATAAAGCTTCTCGGCCACGTGGGCGTATACTTGATGAAGGGGCGCGCAAAGGGGGTATGCGTTTCGTTGGCATAGCCGATGGCGTGAGGGGTTCCCGAATCAGGCACACCACCAACGTAATCAATGGCGGGTGCCGTACCGTTCTTTTGATCGTTCTGCGCAAGGATCTGTCCGTTGCGGTAGCGCATGACCTCGACGTTGATACCCTCGTAATTGGAGGTCGAATAGCCGTAATACGACCACAGGAAGGCGCAGATCTTCATGTCCTTCCCCGGCGCGGCGAGCTGGCAAAGCTCGGTTGGGGAAAGCTCAACGATCTCGCCGGGGCCAAGCTCCTTTTCGTCCTCATAGCCCAGCTTCTTATAAGCAAAGGATTCGAAGGTTGCGCAATAGCCGTCGTCACGCTTTCCGATGAGGATCGGCAAACGGCCGAGGCGGTCGCGCGCGGCGATCAGATGGCCGTCGTCCTTCAAAATCAGGATAGACGCCGTGCCATCGATCACGCGTTGCGCGTACTGAATGCCCTCGACGAAGCTATCCTTCTGGTTGATGATGGCGGCCACGAGCTCCGTCGAGTTGACGTTACCGCCCGTCATTGCATCGAAATACGTTCCGGGATAGGAGAGGCACTGCTCGATCAGCTCCTCGGCGTTATTGATCTGACCGATGGTCGCGATCGCATACGTGCCAAGCTTCGAGCGCACCAGCATCGGTTGCGGATCGGCGTCGCTGATACAGCCGATCGCGGAGGTTCCCTTCATTTCCTCGAAAATATGCTCGAATTTCGTTCGGAAGGGAGAGTTTTCGATATTGTGTATTTTTCTTTGCAGACCGATCTGCGCGTCATACGCAGCGAGTCCACCGCGGCGCGTTCCCAAGTGGGAGTGATAATCCACGCCGAAAAACACGTCGACCATACAGTCGTG
>CAYULZ010000191.1:0-2033 GCA_964445865.1 uncultured Lachnospiraceae bacterium
CCGTGTCGGCATAAATGCGATCACTCATTTGCACTTCTCCCTTCCGTTCAAGAAATAAAATAAATATACCCGTTCATATCGGTATAGCGGGTGCCCATTGCCGTGAGCTTGGCGTGGAAGCCCTCGGCCGTGAGAAAATCATGCAGCTCCTTCACGGTGGCAAAGCAAGGTGTGGGCGTAGTGATCGGCTTCTTTTCACAAAGCGTCACGCTCTTGCCTAAAATTTTACGCACCGTCGCAATATCGGCAACAAGCTCGACGCTGTCCTCATACGTGCCGACGATCTCCACCTTGCGATCCTTTTCGGAAAGCAAGCGAAGCCTTGCGGGAAAGGGGATGCTTTCCTTTTCGGGTGCATAGGTACGCGCGCTGCTTTGCGCGCGTGCGGCGCCCGCACTCGGAACGTAGCCCCCGCCGCCAAACGAAGCACTATGAAGCTCGGGTATGCGGAAGGTGGCGGCTGTACCGCGCGAGGCGGCAGAGGCATAGCTATGGCTGTCATAGCGCAGCAAGCATTGCTCCAGCTGTGCAATAGCGGAAAGGATGCTTTCGCTCTCCACCTGAGCAGCATCGGATGCGTTTGCCACCAGCGTTTTGATCTCGGCAAGCACCGTTTTCGCCTTGCCGATCTGCGTTTTCACGAGCTCCAGCTTTTGAAGATATTGGTTGGCCACCTCAAGGTCGTGCTTGAGCACCTCCATTTGCGCTTGCATCTCGGCAAGCTCTCGCTGGATCTCGGTGATCTCTCTTTCTACACGCGCAAGCTCGGCCTGCAGGCGGCGTTTTTTCTCGGCATCGGGGTCCTCTACGTAGGATTTTGTGACGGTGTTGCCGTTTTTATCGGTTTCCTCGTAGTATACCGTCCTCGGCGGACGGCAGGAGTCAAGCTCACGGCGGAGCTCCGCCTGCTCATTCTGCTTTTTTTGAAGCTCGGACTTCTTCCGCTCGATCTTGTCCTTCAGGCTCGCGATTCTTTCCTTGAGCGTGCTGATCTTTTGCTTCCAGGTCGAAATGCGGGAGTTCACCTTGCTGTCGCAATTGCGTATATGCTCCTCGCTATCACAGATCGTGCCGGAAAGCTCTCTCTGCGCCGCGTTGACGCCCGCCTGGAACTGGGTGATCTCTCTTTCGGACGAGTTAAGCTCGCTGTAGGATACGTTAATAATCATACCATCCTCCCGTTACACGCTCGTCTTGAGGGTGGGCGGATTTTCATTGAGCACTCGATCGATCTCCCGGCGCATCTGATTGAAGGTCGCCGATGCACTACGCGCACGCTCCATCGCATAGTGATAGTTGCTGTTCGCGGTCTGAGCGCGCGATAGGATCGCGCTTCCCTTTTCGTCATCCCAACCGACCGCCTTCTCCTCGCAGTGAGGCAATCTCCAGAAGGAGTCGGGAGAAATATAGATCATTGCCATATCGAACGCTTATCTGCCCATACGGCGGGAGGTAGCAGCCTCCAGGCCTCTTGCCTTCTCCTCGATGGCCTCGGCGAGGTCACGCAGTTGGCTGATCTGTTTATCCATTTCGCTCTTGGACTCGCGCACCACGCCCGCAAACTCGTCTGCCTGACGACCGCGCCAGGAATAGGCGGTCACAGAGTCGGTCTCGGCTGCCAGCTTCTTGATCTGATACTCGATCTCATCCGCGAACTTACCAAGCGCACGGGAAAATCTGTCTAGCTCTTTATAATCTGTTTGAATACCTGCCATTGTAGCTCTCCGATCGTCAAATTACAGGCATCCGAATTTGCCTGTGTTGGGGTTGTTGTAGACCTTGAGATCGTCGATCAGAAGGCCGAAATTGCGATTGAGGTTCTCGATCTCATCCGAGAGCTTATCCGACTCGGCCTCGATCTTATCCAAGAGGTCGCCCGTCTTGTGCTGGACCTCGTCCTCCCAATCGGCAATGCGTTTGTATCTTCTGTCGATCTCGCGGATCTGTGCGTACAGCTCATCCTTGATGGCATTTGCCACCGTCAAAAAGGACTCCATCGCATCAATATCCGCAATGATCATATCGTCGCCGTA
>CAYULZ010000192.1:0-1741 GCA_964445865.1 uncultured Lachnospiraceae bacterium
GGCGTTTTTGCGAACCGATTTGTTGGTGAGCAGGGCACCGACCACGCTGCCCAGAGCCGCCGAACCCAACAGACCGCCCATGCCGACATTTCCGCCGGACTGCTGCGGGTTCCGGTGCTGCTGCGGGGCGTACCGTTCGTCGCCGCGGCCGCCCTGGGTTCCGGTCAGGGAACCGAGCAGGTCGCCCAGACCGCCGGATCGGGCTGTGCCTCCCATCTGGCGGGCCAGCCCGCTCAGGGTGTCCATCAATGAAGCCATACCGCGCGCTCCTTGTGCTGCAAGAGTCTATGTTGTAAGGAAATACCGGATCAAAACGTGTTGCGCTCCGAAAGACTATGCGCATCCTCCGGCCCCGGTCAAGGGTGTCTGCGCCTTCGGAGCGGCCCTGCGGGCGGTTCCGGCGTTTTTTCGTACCTGAACCCGCCCTGAAATTCTTATTCGGACGGAACACCGACATGCCTCTTGCACTCATTGTTCTGGATTGCGACGGGGTTATTCTGGAAACCGTGGACGCCAAGGAACAGGCGTTCCGCCGGATTGCCGAACCGTTCGGCGCGGAAGCTGCGGACCGTATGGCCGTCTATCATCGCCTGCACGGCGGTGTGAGCCGGTACGAAAAGATTCGCTGGCTGTACCGCGAATACGCCGGCCGCGACCCTGCGCCCGAAGAGCTGGACGCTGCAGCCGCCCGCTTTGCGAATTTCTGCCGCGAAGCCGTGTTCGGCGCACCCCCGGTGCCGGGCATTCGGGAGGTTTTGGACGCTTGGTTCGGCCGTGTGCCGCTGCATGTGTGCTCGGGCACGCCGCAGGCGGAGCTGGAAACCGTGCTGAAGCATCACGATCTGACCCGGTATTTCCGCAGTATCTGCGGAACGCCCCCGGCCAAGACCGCGCTGCTGGGCCGTATTGTGGCCGAGGCGGGCGCAGACCCGGCCGAAACGGTCATGGTGGGAGATTCCGGCACGGATCGCGAGGCTGCGGACGCCGTCGGAACCCTGTTCTACGGCAGGGGCAGGGAGTTTGCGGCCTCCGGCCTGCCCTGGGGTGAAGATCTGCGCGGGCTGAACGCCTGGCTGGAAACCGCGGCCCGGTCCTGACGCCATGCCGTCCTTTCACACGCTCAATCCGGCACAGCAGGCCGCAGTTACGGCCGGGGACGGCCCGGTGCTGGTGGTTGCCGGAGCCGGCAGCGGCAAGACCCGAACCATCGTGCACCGGCTGGCCCGGTTGGTCGGGCAGGGGGTGTCGCCTTCTTCCATGCTGCTGCTCACATTTACCCGCAGGGCGGGAGCCGAAATGCTGAGCCGTGCCGCACAACTCCTGGAACGCAGTCTGGGAGGCGTGCAGGGCGGTACGTTCCACGGATTCGCCTTTGCCGTGCTGCGCCGGCATCGCCCGGCATGGGCCGAGGGACCGATCACGATTATGGATCCTTCGGATTGCGCCTCCGTGTTGCAGGATTGTCGGGAGCGTCTCAAAATCGGCAAGGGGGACCGTTCCTTTCCCAAAAACCAGTCCGTGCTCGGCCTGCTCAGCAAGGCCCGCAACAAGGAACTGGAGCTGCTTGAACTTTTGCAGCGCGAATCGCCGCATCTGTTGCCCCATGCGGACGACCTGATCGAGCTGGGCAAGGCCTATGCCGCCTATCGCCGGGAACATGCCCTGCTCGATTACGACGATCTGCTGTTCGAACTGGAAGCCCTGCTGGCCGGCAACGACGAAACCCCCGGCCTTGCCCCGC
>CAYULZ010000192.1:1751-2004 GCA_964445865.1 uncultured Lachnospiraceae bacterium
CGAAACCTTCACGCACATCATGGTGGACGAATATCAGGACACCAACCGGGTGCAGGCTCGTCTGGTTCGTCTGCTGGCCGGAGAAAACGGCAACGTCATGGCCGTGGGGGACGACGCCCAGTCCATCTATGCCTTCCGGGGGGCGACGGTCCGCAACATTCTGGATTTTCCGAACGTTTTTCCCAAAGCCGAGATCATCCGGCTGGAAGAAAATTACCGCTCCGTGCAGCCGGTGCTGGATGTGGCCAATGCC
>CAYULZ010000193.1:0-1956 GCA_964445865.1 uncultured Lachnospiraceae bacterium
CTTCGCAAAAGTGATATTGCTCCCGATGGTCGCAGTGATATTCTATTCGCCTTTGCAGCTTCAAACGCGCGTAGCGCATATCACTGCCGAAGGCAATATCACGCACGAAGTGCATATCACTTGCGAGAGGCGAATAGAGTTGGCGCACCTGCTTTATCGCAGGTGCGCCAAGAGGGGGATTTTTTATTGCTTTCGTTATGCCTTTTTCTTGGCAACGGCTCTCTGTACGAGCTTGACGATCTCGACGATCGGGATGATGGTGATCGCAAGACCCATCGCAATGCCATACTCCTTCAGGCCGATCGGAACCAACTCGAAGGCGTTCGCAAGGAACGGAACCTCAATCACAACGGTTGTGAGGATGAGCGAGAGAATGCCTGCGCCCCAGAGCCACTTGTTCTGTCCCTTCATCGTAAAGATCGAACCATGGAGCGATCTCATGTTGAAGGAATGGAAGATCTCACACATGGACAGCGTCAGGAATGCCATCGTCATACCGTGTGCACTGTCGGCACTGTTGATCACGTTGAAATTACCAAATTCGAAGTAATGTCCAATCGCATAGGAAACGAGCGTAATAAGCGTTACGATAATTCCCTGATAAGCAACGGCAAAGCCAAGTCCGCCGGCAAAGATGCCTTCCTTGGACTCACGAGGCTTGCGGTTCATCACGTTTGCTTCGGGCTTTTCCATGCCAAGGGCAAGTGCCGGGAAGCAGTCGGTAATGAGGTTGATCCAAAGCAGATGCACGGGCTTGAAGATGGTGAAGCCCATAAGCGTTGCAAAGAAGATCGTCAAAACCTCGGAGAGGTTGGATGCTAGCAGGAACTGAATGGCCTTACGGATGTTGTCGTAAATTCTACGTCCCTCGCCCGCGGCGGAAACGATGGTGGCAAAGTTATCGTCGGCAAGGATCATGTCGGCGACATTCTTCGTTACGTCGGTACCCGTAATACCCATGCCTACGCCGATGTCGGCGTTCTTGATCGAGGGGGCGTCGTTGACGCCGTCACCCGTCATAGCGGTAACCTGTCCCTTTTTACGCCAAGCATTGACGATTCTCGTCTTATGCTCGGGCTGAACGCGTGCATAAACGCTGTACTTCTCAACGGCCGTGTCAAACTCCTCGTCGGAGATTGCGTCGAGTTCAGCACCCGTAATCGCTTCGGAGGTATCCGTAATGATACCAAGCTGCATCGCGATCGCGATCGCCGTATCCTTGTGGTCTCCCGTGATCATGATCGGACGGATGCCCGCCTTGCGACACTCGTCGATCGCGGGCTTAACCTCGGGACGGACGGGGTCGATCATGCCGGCAAGACCGATGAAGCAAAGCTCCTGCTCAACGGTCTCGGGCTCATAAGCCGCAGGCTCGGCAGCGAGATCCTTCTTGGCAGCGGCCAGCACGCGCAGCGCGCGGTCTGCCATGGCCTTGTTTCCTGCGAGGATGTCTGCGCGGATCTCGTCGGTCATATCGACGACCTTGCCGCCGATGAGCGCCTTCGTGCAACGCTTGAGGAGCTCGTCGGGAGCGCCCTTGGTAAACTGTATGAGCGAGCCGTCAGACGTTTTGTGGACGGTGGACATCATCTTTCTGCCCGAATCAAAGGGAACCTCGCCGACACGAACAAACAGATCCTTCTGCGTATTCTTGGAAAGGCCAAGCTTCTCGGCATAGTTGACGAGCGCACACTCGGTGGGCTCACCGACAGCCGTGCCGACCTCGGGATCAAACTCCGCGTCCGAGCAGAGCGACATCGCATTGGCAAGAAGCTCCTCGTTCTCACCGTAGTGATCCACGACGGTCATCTTGTTCTGCGTCAGCGTACCCGTCTTATCCGAGCAGATGATCTGCGTACAGCCGAGGGTCTCAACGGCCGTCAGCTTACGGATAATGGCGTTGCGCTTCGAGCTGCCCCTCCTTGGGACGTTGGGGTTCGCGGAGGCGCAGGTCAC
>CAYULZ010000194.1:0-1949 GCA_964445865.1 uncultured Lachnospiraceae bacterium
GATATTATGACAATTTTTATTTATATCAACGCCTATTCTCACCTTATTGCCAAAGGTTACGGGGGATGTGTTCCTGACAGTTTTTATAACAGTTTCTTTTCCTGATACTTTTTTTGAGAAGGTAAGCACACCGTCATCGCCGAGACTGTATTTAAAATAATTGTCCTCATCCCTGAACATAGAGTACAGCGATGCACCTTCGTCAGACTCAAGCTCCATTCCGTACTCTGATATATCATCGGTTGTCATCGGAATGATTTTATCCTCATCAAGACGCATTTCACCTTTAAATGTAAATGCAGGATAAACACCGATATCATCTATTGCAATGACAGCACCATTCTCCGCAAAGAATCCCGCTCTTGTACCGTTTGGCATATCATGGTCAATCGCTTCTATGATATACGGTATTGCAAGGTTGCATCGTAAATGGAATCTTATTCTGCCGTTATCCACATCTACCTTTGAAATAATCCAGTCATTTTTTCTCGGCTTTGACGGATTATTATCTCCCGATTCATTCTTCGTCTCGCCTATTTTTTCCGACACAAGGAGTTTGTTTTTTCCGTTGCTCCTTTTTATTATTTCAGCAGTGCCGTCAACCGGATTGAATGCTGCCATATAATAATTGTTCTCATCCTTATAGCCTGCGATGATTCCGAATCTTGAGCCTTTTGCAAATTCAAGCACTCTCATACCGGCTCTGACGGTATAATTGTCGCACTCATCACCTGCTACAATAATTGACTTATTAATTGCAGGATTATTTTTCAGCATTACATCCTTTGAAAAAGGAATATACTCCTCCCATTCACCGGATATAATTTCAAACTCATCACGGCTCTTTTCCACATCCATATAAAATGGCATATTATTTACTCCGCTCTTAATCGGGCCGATTATATCCGACTTTATTGCGGCATTATTCATTCCGTTTGCAATTATTATATATTCATATGTCTCCCCGGCTCTGATATTTGTATCTGTATAATAGCTTGTGTTGATTCCCTTTGCCACAGCTTTGAAGTCATCCTCATCCGATGCACGTCTTAACACATCGTAATCCATTGTAACTGCATCATTCTTCCACCATACATTAATGCCTTCCTTCTTTGAAACAGCATTACAGTAAGCCGGTTTTGCAGGCACATAAGCTTCACCGGGAATTACAATAAGAATTATTCTCTGCTCTTTGATAACTCCCGTATCAACTATACCGTTCTTTATTGTAATATCAGATATAACCTCATCGTTTCTTTCTTCGGACAGTTCTCTCACAAAGCCATTTGCATTCCTGATACCTGTTTTCCCAAGATCTATCCTTACTCTGCACGGCTCAACTGCTTCTCCGTTTCTGATGAGAATGTATGTTGCTCTCTCTCCTCTTGTTACGTCAACGTCAATGTCCTTTGTTCTGACATAATCTGTATTGTAAAGCTTATCCGCATCAAGATATGCCCTGTTTATCATTCTGTAGCCGAAGAGCATTTTTGTTGCGGCATAGCTCTGACCTGTTGCATCATTACAATGCACAAGCGCATTTTCCCATCTGTTATAACGTCTGAACAGGTTAAAATTAATCGGTGCATATACGCCGTCTCTTGCATACATCATTACAAGTCTTGATGTATTTAAAACATCCTTTATCTTATCATGGTTTACATAAGTACTGAACTGATAATTAAACTCTGTAAGTGCAATGGGCTTATGTCCGTTTCCGCTTGCCACAAGGAGTTCCCTTTCAGCATCCAGCACCTTTTTACCGATAGTGTCATTATTATAAAGATGATAGTCAAACACATCAAAGGAATCCGAACAGCCGTTTATAAATTTCTTGCTCCAGTAGGATGCGGTTGTCTTTTCAAACATTGTCGGGCCCCATATGGTTGCATCACATCCTGCAAGCTTTGCACCGGCTCTCAAGGCTTCCGCCGCCTCTTTTGCTGAGT
>CAYULZ010000195.1:0-496 GCA_964445865.1 uncultured Lachnospiraceae bacterium
ACAACCGAGCCGATCGTCTCGGGGGGACTGATTGCAAAACAGCCCAGCGCTGCCATTGACATTCCTGCCACAAGGATAGGGATATAATCGTTATCGAAGAAAAATAAGATCACTTCTCCTACAATAATCGCCCACAGAAGTATTTCAACCCAAGGCATCATCAATCCCTCAGCAGAGGTAGCATAGCTTCTATAAACAATAAGCGTAATGATTGCCAGCACCAATATTACCAAATTAATATATGTGCCGATTTTCCTACTACGTATCTTAGATTTCATTTTCTTTGACAACCCCCTTTCTTTTCCTTTCTCGTGACATGTTTCGAAATTACGAACATAATCAACGAGCCCACGGCAAGCACACCTATAACAACTACACCAGCGATAGTAAGAATTTGCCAGATAGGTGTAATTTCTCTTATAATGGTATCGTCACTCAAACCATTGATCGCCGACGAACGCGACAGTGCATAGGCTGCATGTTTTGCCGCCGAACG
>CAYULZ010000195.1:506-1942 GCA_964445865.1 uncultured Lachnospiraceae bacterium
ATATTTTGCAATAATGCCACCCGCTACGCCATCGCCGTCAAGACAATAAATATCTGTGCCGTTTGCCATAGAGGTAACGTAATGAGACTTATATCCCGAAGTAACGCCACTGGAAGCATCGGTAATTACTTGTCCCTTAAAGCCCCATTCTTCACGAAGAACGGTGATATTAAGTTCGTAACAGCTGGAAGAGAATACAACGCCTTGACGGTTGAATGCCTGCATGATGGCGTTCACCTTTCCCTTTCTGACAGCGCCTTCAAATCCTCTCAATGCGCCTTCGCGGAATGCCTGTTCGTTATAGAACGTATTAAGACCTTCACGATGCGATTCCTGATCGTTCGCGGCAAAGTGTTTGATACCGCCCAAGATTCCACGCGCTTCCATAGCAGACAATTCTATCGAACCAACCATGTAGCACAGGTTTGCATCTTCACTGTAATATTCCGCCTGACGGCCGCCATAAGGTGTACGATGTAAGTTACCGCCACCCGTCCAAATAACAGTCTGATTCAAGAAGAGCGCTTGGTTTGCCATCAGCATACCGCGGGACTCCATCAAATCTTTATTAAAGGTACAGGTCAAAAGAGACGTATACAGACAGGGCCACAAAACTGCTCCGCCGGTAAGGTCGGTGGAATAAGGCTCGTCACCCACGCCCTGACACCCGTCGCCACCCGATTTAGCGGGAATATTGATGGGTTGCGTGGTAATGGCTTTGTTTCCGAAATAGTTAGCCGTCATCAATGACAGATCTTCAAGGCTGAATTGGTCTAAGAACAAATTCCATACTTCTTCATTGTCAAAGTCCACGTTACGCATAGAAACGAACGGCAATCCATTATTCACACCTTGCCAATCATTGCTCTTGCCTTGCGCATAAATATCTGTGGAAGGCGTATTCTCCGATTTTTGATAGAATTCGCCTTGCAAAAGCGTTTCCATTTCCGTACCGACAAGATATGCTTTAGCGGATTCCGTGGGGAATGTTCCGCTCCAATCCGAACGCGTCAGATATTTTACGGAATTTCCTTCCCAATAATTGATATCCGCTTTATCGAATTGATTGGTGACAACGATTCCTTCTTCCTCACCACCTTCCCCATACTTATAGGTCTCGGTATCCAATTCCATGGGCCATTTATACGTTGCGTTTGCAAGCGGAGTAACAGCGTTGCCGTCCTGATCAACGAGACCGGAAGTATAACCCTGCGCACCAAGTACGTTATTCAGTGCTTCGTGCGAATCACTGCCTACCGCAAAATAATAGTCGCCTGCGGTCAAAACGTAGCCTTTCGTATCCACGTAGTCGTAACTCGCAAACAGATATTCCTCGATGACAACTTCGACTTCTTCGTATTCACTCGGCTGAATTACATCCGTCTTTTCAAAACCAACGAATAAGATAGCGGATTTTTCGATTTTCCGTGTCTTTT
>CAYULZ010000196.1:0-1939 GCA_964445865.1 uncultured Lachnospiraceae bacterium
TAAGGCACTGCAGGCATCGGGTATGCACCTGCAAAACTACGGTACGGTGCTGGCCACCATCGCCGAGGAGGAGAAGGAAGAGGCTCTGCCTTTGATCCGCCGCTTCTACGACCTCGGCTTCAATATCGAAGCGACCGAGGGCACGGCGAAGTTCCTCAAAGCGAACGGCATTCGCACGCATGTGCTTTCCAAGATCAGCGACGGAAGTGACGAGATTCCCGATTCGATCCGTCAGGGGCATATCGCGTATATCATCAATACGAGCGATCTCAACTCCAAGAACCAGATGCGTGACGGCTTTGAAATCCGTAAGCTCGCAACCGAGAGCAACGTTACCCTCTTTACCTCGCTCGACACCGTTCACGTGCTGCTCGACGTGCTCGATGAGACGACTCTGCGAATTTCTACCATTGATGCGTGAGGACATTCATGAAACAAGGACTCTTTGAAATCATTGAAAATACGCCCCTGACGGCAAACGTGTACCGCATGCGCCTTCGTGGCGATACGTCGGCAGTCACGTGCTCGGGGCAGTTCGTCAACGTAAAGCTTGACGGCTTCTATCTCCGCCGTCCGATCTCGGTTTGCGATCGGACGGACGGAGAGCTGACCATCATTTATAAGGTGGTCGGCAAGGGCACGGAGGCCATGGCGGCCATGACCGAGGGCACGCTCGACGTGCTCACGGGCCTTGGCAACGGCTACGACCTCTCGTGTGCGGGTGACCGCCCGCTTCTGCTCGGTGGTGGCGTCGGCGTGCCGCCCATGTATCTGCTCGCTAAGGATCTGATTGCCGCAGGCAAGCAGGTTACGGTCGTGCTCGGCTTCAATACGGCCTCGGAGATCTTTTATGAGAATGAGTTCCGTGCGCTTGGTGCGAATGTCTACGTAACGACGGTCGACGGCTCGTATGGACAGAAGGGCTTCGTCACCGACGCGATGAAAAACATCGACTATTCGTACTTCTACACCTGCGGTCCCGAACCCATGCTCAAGGCCATCTTCTCGGTCTCCGTGACCGAGGGGCAGCTCAGCTTTGAGGAGCGTATGGGCTGCGGCTTCGGCGCTTGTATGGGATGCTCCTGCAAGACGATCTACGGAAATAAGCGCATTTGTAAGGAAGGCCCCGTCCTTCGAAAGGAGGAGATCTTATGGCAGAAATGAAAGTGAACCTTTGCGGCATTGAGATGGACAATCCCATTATCCCCGCAAGCGGCACGTTCGGCTACGGCTATGAGTTCGCCGAGCTTTACGATATCAATATGCTCGGTACGTTCTCCTTCAAGGGAACGACCAAGGACCCTCGCTTTGGCAACCCCACGCCCCGCATCGCGGAGTGCACGGCGGGCATGATCAATGCCGTCGGGTTGCAGAATCCCGGTGTCGAGAAGGTGCTCTCGGAGGAGCTTCCGAAGATGAGCCAATGCTTCCACAAAAAGGTCATGGCCAACGTGTCCGGCTTTTCGGTGGAGGATTATGCGTATACCGTTGAGAAGCTCGACGCTTGCGATCAGATCGGTTGGTTTGAGGTCAACGTCAGCTGCCCGAACGTACATGGCGGCGGTATGAGCTTCGGCACGTCGCCCGAGGCGGCTGCCGAGGTTACGAGAGCCGTTCGCAAGGTAACGGACAAGCCCCTCTTGATCAAGCTCTCGCCCAACGTGACCGACATCGTGTCGATCGCCAAGGCCTGCGAGGATGCGGGTGCGGATGGCATCAGCCTGATCAATACCATGCTCGGCATGCGTATCGATCTTAACCGCAAAAAGCCTGTGATCGCCAACGTGATGGGCGGTTTCTCGGGAAGCGCGATCTTCCCGGTGGCACTCCGCATGGTATGGCAGGTTTCGAATGCCGTTAAGATCCCTGTGGTTGGTATGGGCGGCGTGACAACGGCCGAGGACGTCATCGAAATGATGCTGGCGGGAGCAACCGCCGT
>CAYULZ010000197.1:0-1931 GCA_964445865.1 uncultured Lachnospiraceae bacterium
TGGTTACCAGATCGTCGATCAGCGTGCCAATATAGCTTTCGGCGCGCGAGAGGATCAGCGGAGCCTTGCCACGGAGCTTGAGCGAGGCGTTCAGCCCCGCCACAAGACCTTGGGCGGCGGCCTCCTCGTAGCCCGAGGTGCCGTTGAACTGCCCTGCGCCGTACAAGCCCTCAATATCCTTGAATTCCAGGGTAGCCAGAAGCTGGGTGGGGTCGGCGCAATCGTATTCGATCGCATAGGCGTAGCGCATGATCTCGGCCTCCTCAAATCCCTTCAGCGAGCGGAGCATTTTGTGCTGAACGTCGACGGGAAGGGAGGTTGAAAAGCCTTGAATATACATTTCCTCGGTATCTGCGCCCACCGGCTCGACAAAAAGCTGATGTCGTTCCTTGTCGGCAAAGCGCACCACCTTGTCCTCGATCGAGGGGCAATAGCGTGGCCCCGTGCCGTGGATCTGACCCGAATACATGGCTGATCTTGTAATATTTTCGCGAATGATCGCGTGCGTTTCGGCATTTGTATATACGATATGGCACGGGATCTGCTCCAGTACAGCGAATGCGTCCTCGTCGGTCAGGGCAGAGTAGGGGGTGATGGGGGATTCGCCGTCCTGCCGCTCGAGCACCGAGAGGTCGATAGTATTCTTGTTAACGCGGGCAGGAGTGCCCGTTTTGAAGCGCATGAGGCGGACACCAAGCGCCGCGAGCGAGGCCGAAAGCCCCTTGGCGGCGAGGAAGCCGTCGGGGCCGCTCTCATAGTTGACGTCACCGACGAAAATGCGGCTTTCGAGATACGTGCCCGAGCAAATGACCGCCGCTCGGCAGCGCCAATGCTCGCCGAGACGGGTAGTCACGCCCGAAACATGGCCGTTTTCGGTCTCAATCGAGACGATTTCAGCCTGCACGAGGCGCAGATTGGGCGTCGTTTCGAGCACGTGCTTCATGATCTGCTGATATTTTTTTCGGTCGGCCTGAATGCGCTTGGAGTGGACGGCCGCCCCCTTACCGAGGTTGAGCGTGCGGGATTGCAGCGTCGCGAGATCGGCCGCACGGCCCATTTCACCGCCGAGAGCGTCGATCTCGTAGACCAGATGTCCTTTACCCGTACCGCCGATCGATGGATTGCAGGGCATATTGGCAATGGCTTCGAGCGACATCGTGAACAAAACGGTATCCATACCCGTGCGCGCAGCGGCCAAGGCCGCCTCAATGCCCGCATGTCCTGCTCCAATTATGGCAATTTCTGTTATTTCTGGCATTTATTGTCACCTTTCGGCGCATTTTGTGCGCCCTGTGTGGAAATATAATTTATTGTAGCAGAAACAGAGAAAAAAGTCAAGGGGGGAGGGGGAGAGACAAGGGCACGCCCTTTGATCCCCGCCTTGGTGCAGCATCGAGATATGTCGCACGCCCCGTGGGTGATCGTTGGTCTCCACCACCGTGAGGTTTTTCTCGCCGTTCGGCGGTGGATATGCGTTTTGTTTTGCAGGCGACCGCAGGTCGCCCCTACGGCGTTGCAACGAAACGATACCACACAACCTTGGCAGGGGAGGGGCTTGGCCCTCCCGAAAAGCCAACCATATTTACAACGCCGAACAATCGGAAGCGATTGGAGGAGCCTAAGAGGGCATTTTCCCACAAAGTCTTCACGGAAAAATCACGTGAAATTTATAGAAATCGCGTACAAGTTCACAAAATGTTTATAATTATATGGTAAAATGTAGATTGGAATGTTATCTTCACCGAAAAAAACGAAAATTTTAGGAAAGGAAATTCCTTACACATGATAAAAATCAAGCATCTGGTAAAGAATTACGGCTCCAATTGTGCCGTAGACGATATCAGCTTTGAGGTCAAAAAGGGCGAGATCGTCGGTCTGCTGGGCCCCAACGGCGCGGGCAAGAGTACGACGATGAACATTCTCACGGGCTA
>CAYULZ010000198.1:0-1928 GCA_964445865.1 uncultured Lachnospiraceae bacterium
ACTCAACGTTTCCTATCAAACAGCAAAAAGAAAATCACGCAAGTGAAAACACGCATAACGTTTTTCACCTGCGTGACTGTTCCGAACGGGTCCCGTTCGGGAACGCAACGTGCTTTATTGTTTCGGAAGCGACTGAAGCAAGAATTAATAGGTAAGTCTCGCTCTTCCCTTTGCGCGTCTTCTCTTGAGTACCTTTCTTCCGTCAGCGGTCTTCATTCTCTTTCTGAAGCCGTGCTCCTTCTTTCTCTGACGCTTCTTAGGCTGATATGTTCTCAGCATAGTGCTTGCACACCTCCGTTTCTCTCTTAATTCCGTTGATTGCGGACTCTATTCTCCGACTAAAATCGAGATGCCGTCCACACGATACGATTTATTATATACTATTTCTTTCATTTTGTCAACCATTTACTTTTTTCTTAACAAAAACTTTACTTTTTCGGTTATGTGGCGTCCGCTGTAGTCGGGGTATACACTAACGCTATCGCATGGAAGTGCACCCCTCCCTCACTCAATGCGTACATTTCCGCGCAGCCTTCCATTACATAACGCGTGTTATAACACCAACTTAAACAGTAAAACGGCAGTTTATCGGCGCGGAGCCCGCGCTGGCGTAGACTTCGCTATATGCGAAGTCTGTCGCTCCCGCGCATAATCCGAGCGGCAGTCAAACTCCGACTGCCGCATAAGGAAATTTGACAAAAGCCTTGAAAACATTGGCTTTCGCCACACTGCACACCCTAATGCAGAGGTCGGCGTTTGACCTCTGCTCGAACTCGCGCGGGAGCGCTATTCGGCCGCGGGGGCTTCCCCGCAAATCAGAGTTTGAAAAAAATCATGGTACACGCAAAGAACAAGGGAGCAGTGCGCGGAAAGACACGCGCCGAGCGAGGGACGATTACGCGGAAAGAAGCGCGATAGGGTTAGTGCACATCCCAACCACAGCGGACGCCGCATAACTAAAAAACGGTGAGGGAGGGAGAGTTATACTGCCTCCACGCGATAGCATTAGTGCATATCCCGATTGCTACAAGCATCACGGCAACGAAAAAGTAAAGGTTTTGAAAATTTTTTATAAATAGTATTGTATATTTTTAAATAATATGATATAATAAAGAAAATTTTTATTTTTATGAGTATTAAAATATATTATCAGGAGGAACGGTAACAAAAATGCAGGAGCTTGACAGCATCTGGGCATTGGTTATGGATGAGCTGAAAAAAAGCTTTTCCGAAACCTCAATGTCCATTTGGTTCAAAGATCTGCGCATGTCCTCTCTGACGGACAATTCCTGCGTGCTTCTCGCCCAAGCCGGCTTTAAAAAGGACATTCTCGAAAAGAGATACAGGTCGGATATTGAGAGATGCGTAGCGGACGTCATCGGTTACCCCGTAAAGGTGTATTTTGAGCTGAATTCATCTTCCGCGGAACCGACAAACGAGGAACAGAGCCCCGTGAGCGGGCGCAGAGCGCAAGAAAACGAAATACGCCTCACCGATACTGAGGGTGACCTCCCTTACTATTCCACAGAGGGAAGCAATATGGTCTCCAAGGTTATAAATCAGGTGGGAAAATACAAAACGGAATACACCTTTGAGAACTTCATAGTCGGAACTTCTAACACGTTCGCGCACTCGGCGTGTACCGCGGTGGCGCGAAATCCCGCGGCGGCGTACAACCCGCTGTTCATCTACGGCCCCAGCGGTCTGGGTAAAACACACCTTCTGTACGCAATAACAAACGAGGTCTCCAAGCGCTACCCGAACTACAATATTATATACGTAAAGGGCGAGGAATTCACCAACCAGATGGTAGAGAGCATCGGAAAGAACCTGAACAAGCAGTTCAGAGACCGATACCGTAAGGCGGACCTTCTGCTCATAGACGATATTCAGTTCATAGCGGGACGCGAGGCGACTCAGGAGGAGTT
>CAYULZ010000199.1:0-1907 GCA_964445865.1 uncultured Lachnospiraceae bacterium
GATGGCGATGGGCGCGTGCTCACGCGACGAGCCACAGCCGAAGTTGTTGCCCGCAACCATGATGTCGCCTTGGCTTACACGGCCGACAAAGGTCTTGTCAAGGTCCTCCATGCAGTGGGAGGCGAGCTCCTTTTTGTCGATGGTATTTAAGTATCTGGCGGGGATGATGACGTCGGTATCGACGTTATCTCCGTATTTGATGACGTTTCCGGTAAATTTCATAGCGGCTTCCTCCTTCAGATCGTTCTCGGGTCGGCGATCTTGCCGGCAATCGCACTTGCGGCGGCCACGGCGGGGCTTGCGAGGTAGACCTCACTCGTCACGTCGCCCATACGGCCGATAAAGTTACGGTTGGTGGTGGCCACGGCGCGCTCGCCGGCGGCGAGAATGCCCATGTAGCCGCCAAGGCAGGGACCGCAGGTCGGGGTCGAAACGACACAGCCTGCCTCAATGAAGATCTTGACGAGTCCGTTTTCCACAGCCTTTAAGTAAATATCCTGCGTGGCGGGAATGACGATGGCGCGAACGTTCTTGGCGACCGTCTTGCCCTTGATGATCTCGGCAGCCTCCTCCAGATCCTTGTAGTGACCGTTCGTGCACGAGCCGATGACGACCTGATCGATGCGTACGTCGCCGCACTCGCCGATCACACGGGTGTTCTCGGGCAGATGCGGGAAGGCGACGGTGGGCTCGATGGTCGAAAGGTCGATCTCGTAGACCTCGTCGTAGACGGCGTCTGCGTCGGCCTCATAAGCGACGTACTCGCGGTCGGAGCGTTCTGCTACGTAAGCACGCGTGATGTCGTCCACGGGGAAGATGCCGTTCTTCGCACCCGCCTCAATGGCCATGTTGCAGATGGTCAGACGGTCGAAGATCGAAAGGGAAGCGACGCCCTCGCCGACGAACTCCATCGAGCGGTAGAGCGCACCGTCCACACCGATCTTACCGATGATGTGCAGAATGACGTCCTTGCCCGATACGTACTTCTGAAGCTTGCCCTTCAGCACGAATTGAATGGCCGAGGGAACCTTGAACCAAGCCTTACCCGTTGCCATGCCGCAGGCCATGTCGGTCGAGCCGACACCCGTCGAGAAGGCACCGAGTGCACCGTAGGTGCAGGTGTGGGAGTCCGCACCGATGACGCAGTCACCGGGGATGACGAGTCCCTTTTCGGGGAGCAGGGCATGCTCAATGCCCATGCGACCGACGTCGTAAAAATGCGTGACCTCCTTGGCCTCGCAGAAATCGCGGCACATCTTGCACTGTACCGCTGCCTTGATGTCCTTGTTGGGGGCGAAATGGTCCATGACCATCGTCACCTTGTCCTTGTCGTAAACCTTGTCGACACCGAGCTTGTTGAACTCGCGGATCGCGACGGGCGAGGTGATGTCGTTGCCCAGCACGCGGTCAAGGTTCACAAGAATCAGCTGTCCTGCCTCGACCGACGCAAGTCCTGCGTGCGCGGCAAGAATCTTCTGTGTCATTGTCATTGACATGATAAAACCTTCCTTTTCCTTGAAACCTTTTTTGAGAAAAAGGTTCCAAACCTCCAAAAAAACTTTCAAATTGACCGTTCTTCAGAGGTTTGAAAATAAATTGTTTAAAAGTTTTTGAGGATTCCAAAGGAGCTTTTTCAAAAAGCTCCTTTGGCGCGTCCCCGCATCCTCAATGGTTAATAATCGCGCCCTTGTCGGCGGAGCTGACCATGGCGGCGTAGCGCTTGAGGTAGCCCGTGATCTCGGTCTTGCGCTTGATGGGCATCTCGGCGCGGCGGCGAGCGAGCTCGTCTTCCGAAACCTTCAGCTCAATTCTGTATTCGGGGATATTGATGGCAATGATATCGCCGTCCTTGACGTAGGCGATCGTTCCGCGCGAGACGGCCTCGGGGGAGACGTGACCGATCGATG
>CAYULZ010000200.1:0-1902 GCA_964445865.1 uncultured Lachnospiraceae bacterium
GTCTTTCCACCTTCGGCGGTGTGATCGTGATCTTTGCAGGCGTGTCGCTTGCAATCGGTCTGTCGCGTTGGGTCGTCAACAGGGTCACCAGTCTTGGCTCGTCCAACTAAACCCCATGGGGGGCGAGGTTCGTCCTCGCCCCCAAATTTCTATTCAAAAGGAGTGATTTTATCGTTTGGCTGATCCTGATCCTGGCGGTTGTGGTTCTGTTCCTCGTTGCGCGGATCTTAAAAATCCCGAAGTTCGGTAACATGACGCTTGTTACAGGTGGCGTCAAGACCGGCAAAAGCACCATGAGTGTATGGCTGGCCGTCAGGCAATATTGGCGGCAGCTACGCAAGTACTACATTCTCAATTACGTAATCTATCCGGTGTTCCATTGGATCCCGTTCGGACCCTTCAAACGCATGAAGAAGCGTGAAAAGCCGCTGTTTTATTCGAATATCCCGATTGCCGTTAAGAACTTTGTTCCCTTGACGCTCTCTCTGATCGAGCGTCGCGAACGTTTCCGCTACGGATCGGTGATCTACGTTTGCGAATCCTCGCTTGTCGCCGATTCGCAAGCTATTAAAGATGCCTTGGTGAATGAGGAGATGCTGCTTTTAAATAAGCTGATCGCCCACGAAACTAAAGGCGGCTACATCTTTTACGACACGCAGTCGATCATGGACAACCACTATGCCGTGAAGCGCTGCCTGTCGTCGTATTTCTATATCCACCACATGCGGAAGATCCCGTTCTTCTGCCTTGCCTGGGTGCGTGAGCTGAAGTTCTCCGAGGACAACAGCGCCGTGAATACCTTTGACACCGACGTGGAGGATACCTTGCAGCTTGTCATTATCCCGAAAAAAGTTTGGAAGCTTTTTGATTGCTATTGCTATTCGGTTCTGACCGATCACCTGCCCGTAGTGGATCAGACGGTGAAGGTCGAGCGCTTCGGTGACAAGAAGGCGCGCAAGTTGATCTCCTTCCGTGATTATAAATCTATCTCAAAGGAGTTTTTGTCAGATGAAGCTGAAACAAAAAATTGATTTGATCTTGTGGGCGTTCGTCTGGGTGCTCCCTGTTTTTGCGTTCTTCGTTTCGTATTACCGAATCGGATCCGCGCCGCAGCTGCTCACCTTCATTGACGAGCAGTTTGCATTTCCCTTTGTCCGGGATATCATCAACAACGTGTGGACGGCTGCCTTCGGCGCAGCTCTCCCCTTGGCAGGGTTCCTTTCGTACCTTGTGGGCGTTGAGATCGCCCATTGTCTTTTTGACGTTGTAGTATTTATCCCCCGCTTTGCACATTCCCTTATTGAAAGGAGTGAAGATCTGTGCCGAAGAAAATAATTGCTCTCTTGCTGTCCGTCCTTGTGATCGTGACGGCTTTTGCGCTTCCCACGTTTGCGTCCGAGGACGAGTCGATTCAATATGCAACCAATCTGATCCCCTTTCCTTACGTGAAGACCGGCACGACATATCAGAACGGTCTTACCTTCATCGTGCAGGAAGATGGCGGCGTTCACGTTTCGGGCACGGCGACGGCAAACACCACGTTTAGTCTGGTTCGAAATTTGGTTTTAAAGACAGGTGTTAACTACACGATTAGCGGTGGAGTTTATGAAAATGAATCCAGCGGTACCGTTAATGTAATCGCGAGAAAGTGTTTGTCTTCAGGCTCTGATGTTTCTTGGATTGCTAACTTCGGCACTTATAATGTTTCTACCGATATGTTGAATGATGGCGAGTATGTTGCTTACGTTGCGCTTCATGTTTTAAGTGGCGTTACGGTTGATGCTACCGTTTATCCGATGTTGAATGTTGGCGATTTTGCAGCGCCTTATATGCTTTACCTGCCGTATGTCCTGGAGCAGCAATATAACAACGGTTACGCCAGCGGCGAAGCTGCAGGCAATC
>CAYULZ010000201.1:0-1887 GCA_964445865.1 uncultured Lachnospiraceae bacterium
CCTTTAAGAGCTCCATTGCGGCAATCGCCGCCATCAGCTCCATGCGGTTATTGGTCGTCATCGGCTCCCCACCCGAAAGCTCCTTTTCGCGTGTGCCGTATACGAGGATCGCGCCCCAGCCGCCGCGTCCGGGATTGCCCCGACACGCACCGTCGGTATAAATATCTACGTGCTTCATTTTTCTTCCCTCATATTTTAGTCCGTATGCTGATATCTTATTGTATCACAAATCGTTCGGATAATCAAGAAAAATTTTACGCCCCCTTGATTTTATTTGTCGCTTGTTGTATAATAAAGAACGAACCCAACAGGAGGAGGCCATCATGCCCTACGGAACCAAGGATTTATCCTTTTTTGAAGAAACATGCGTTGATTCTCATCTTATCTTTGACGGAAAGATCCTGCACGTCTACAAGGACGACATCGCCCTGCCCGACGGCAGACCTGCCTTCCGCGAATACATTCGCCACACGGGTGCGGTCTGCGTCCTTCCTCTAACCGACAACGGTGAGGTCATTTGCGTGCGGCAATACCGCTATGCAACGGGCTCGGTCATGCTCGAGATTCCCGCAGGAAAGCTCGATTTTGTGGGCGAGGATCACGAATCGGCCGTCCGCCGCGAGCTTCGCGAGGAAACGGGCGCGGTCTGCGGACGTCTGACCGACCTTGGCGTATTTTATTCCTCCCCCGCCCTGATGGACGAAAAGATACACATGTATCTGGCCGAAGAGCTGACCTTCGGCCAAACCGATCCCGACGAGGACGAATTCGTCGAAAGTGTCCGCATTCCCTTGCAGGAGCTTGTGGACATGGTCATGCGAGGCGAGATCGCCGACTGCAAGACACAGGCGGCCGTCATGCGCGTTGCCTACCTGCTGGCACACAGAGACCAATAATTACGATAGAGGAGAACCCGTATGAACACCTGCTTTCGCCCCGCCAATATTTTACTGCCCGATTTTGAAAGGGTTGATGCGAGCCGCTGGGCGGTGATCGCCTGCGATCAATTCACGAGCGAGCCCGAATATTGGGAGGACGCCGCCGCCATCGTCGGCGACGCCCCCTCGACGCTCCGTCTGTTTTTGCCCGAGGCCTACCTCGACGCTGCGGCCGAAAAAATCCCTGTCATTCAAGCAACGATGAAGGACTATTTACAGAACGTGCTTTGTGAGCACCCCGATTCTATGATCTACCTCGAGCGCACCCAATCGGATGGTGCCATCCGTCACGGCCTCGTGCTCGCCGTTGACCTCGAGGCTTACGACTACAATCGCGGCTCGTCCTCGCTCATTCGGGCAACCGAGGCAACCGTCCTCGAGCGCATTCCGCCGCGCGTAGCCATTCGCCGCGGTGCAGACATCGAGCTGCCGCACGTCATGCTGCTCGTAGACGATTCCGAAAGAACCGTACTCGAGCCCCTGGCAAACGGCACGGGAGCACCTGCCTATGATACCCCCTTGATGAAAAAGGGCGGACACATTCGCGGCCGCTTCCTCTCGGCTACGGAAAAGACTTCGGTGACCACGGCGCTCGAAGCGCTCATCGCACCCGAGAAGATCGCCGCGCGCTACGGTAACGCCTCGCTCGCGCCTCTGCTCTTCGCCGTCGGCGACGGCAACCACTCGCTCGCGACGGCCAAGGCGGCCTACGAGGAGGTCAAGGCCACGGTCGGCAACGAGGCTGCGTTGACACACCCCGCGCGCTACGCGCTTTGTGAGGTCGTCAATATCCACGACGAGGCGTTGAAATTTGAGCCGATCTATCGCGTGATGTTCGGCGTCGAGCCTGCCGCACTCTTGAACGAGCTCCGCGCTTATGCGGCCACCCTGAACGGAAATGCCCCCGCACAGACTGTGCTCTGCCGCTACGGCGACAAGCAGGAAACGG
>CAYULZ010000202.1:0-1869 GCA_964445865.1 uncultured Lachnospiraceae bacterium
GATTTTAAAAGGTATCGGATCACACGTTTATCTCTTCGATCTTTTCATTATCCGATACGTTCTCCGTGACCTCGGACGGCTCTGCGGAGGACTCTCCGAAGGGAAACTGAACGCTTCCCGCCTCCTCGGTCTGCTCAGACTCGGCGCTTTCCTCCGCGTCTTTGCTCTTCTTATCCTCGTAGATGGCGTTCAGCTTAAACTGAGCGATTCCGATATTTATAAGCACGATAGTAGCTACTACGGAGGGAATCTCCACAAAGATCAGCTGTATCACGGTCTGAGCCGCGCCTCCGAGCATAGCGCCGAAGTTGAAGAAGCTGTGGAGGAAGATGCAAACTACCAGAGTTAAGATCACGCGCCAATGGAAAAGTCCGCGAAGCGAGGGCTTATCCTGCTTGCCGAACAGAACGAAGCAAGCGCCGAATATTCCCGTCCAATAGTGATGCTTTGTGAACACATCGGTAAGCGAGCGACCAAGAGCGGTAGCCATAGCAGTTATGTTTGCGTTTTCAAGCGAGATCACGGCATCGTTGCCCAAAAGAAGCTCTGCGAGAAATTCTAAGGTGAAAAGATCTATTCCGTACTGCAAATTCTCAAAAACCGTAAACCCCGCGCCTACGGAGAAGCCGATCAAGAGACCACTTATAACGCTTTTGGTTTTCAGCCTGGATATGAAAAACGCCGCAACCACAGCCTTGGCTATCTCCTCGAAAACGGGGGCATAACCGATGGTGGCGAGAGCGTCGGACTCCGACATGGGAACAAACAGTATCGTCAGAATTATTGAGGTCATACCTCCCAGAAAGAAGTATTTGAACACGTCGAGTATGCTTATGTTACGGGCAAAGTTGGACTCAAAAATAAAAACGAGAAGCGGTATCGCTACCAAAGAGCCGCAGAATGTAACGCCATATATAGGGTTATGAGTCAGAATGGAGCATACCATACCGATTAGCGTGAAGACCAGCATCATACACAGTGTTCTGAACCAGAGCCAGGGCGCCTCTATACCGAGGACGGTGTGCGTTTCGCTTCCCTCGAACATTCCCTGCGTAAGTGCTATATCCTTTTCCTTCGCGGTCCTCTTTTTGAAAAGATCTTTAAAAAGGAAGCGTTCCGTGTAAACGTGCTCGTACTCGCATCCGAACGCCTGACCCACCAGCTCCTTCATACGCTTACGGTTCAGCATTGTCAGAATATTTTTAAGCGAGAAGCTCTTTTCCTTTTTTTCGCCGCCTTGTCCGCTTCCGTTTACGTCCGTCCACAAAACGGGAAGATTTGAAAACACCTCCGCCTCACGCGTCTCCGTTCCGAGCTCAGCATCACCGTCATCAGCCTCTCCGTAATCAACGGTAGGCTCGAGTATGTCCGAGAGTGTACATTGAAATATCTGCCTCAGTCTATCCACGTTATCGTAGTCGGGCATCCCCAGACCCCGCTCCCATTTACTGACCGTCTGAGGCTCTACGTGCAGAAGTCCTGCAAGCTGCTGCTGTGAAAGCCCCATCTTTTTTCTTTGTTCACGTATGAAAACACCTGTTTTTACCGCATCCATCTTTTGATATCGCCCTCCAATTTATTCGCTGTAGCGTGGTTTTTTTGCTGATGTGATTATACCACAATATTTTTTTGTTGTCAATCAACTTTGTGTATTACCCCGCCATGCTATGACCGATAAACCGCCCTAAACTTTGCGTTGAGTACCTTAAACCGTCTGTTTTTTACCTTGTTTTTTCAATATATTCCCGATTTGCGGTAAATCCAAGCGGATTTATCACGGAGCCGTATTTAAGAATTTAAGAAATAATTTGAAAAAAATGAAACTAAACCGAAAGTGTACGGCAAAAAAGACGAGGGTAAACCTAAAGA
>CAYULZ010000203.1:0-1868 GCA_964445865.1 uncultured Lachnospiraceae bacterium
TGGGGTACTCGGGCGCACCCTCCACAAGGAAGTCGCCCAGCAGGTGCACGCGCTCAAGGTCAACGCCAACGGGTGCGCGGAAGAGCTCAAACAGGTGCTTCATATCATCGGAGGGCTGTAGCGCGATCTGGGGCTTGGTATAACGCGAAATTTCAATCACGTTCTCGCCTGTTTTTGCCACGTCGGGCAGCTTTGCCACACGGAAGGCGGGGGAATAATAATACGTATCCGTGCTTGTATCAACGGGCGTGCCGTTGTAGGTCACCCGACACTCGTCGGCGTCCTCAAGCACCAGCTTTAAGCCCTTGGGGGCAAAGGTCGTGTGGAAGCGGAAACGCAGGGTGATCTCACCCTCATAGCACGCACGCTTAAGCTTTTCCACCACGCGCTCGATCACCATTTCCTTGTCGTAAAAATCAGACATATCCGCAGTCTTGTAGCTGCAAAGCTCAAGGGTCATCACGTTTTCGCCCTTCACCTCACACGCAGTGGCGCAAAGCGGCATCACCGTGACAGGCTTGGCAACCTCTGCTTCCACGGGCAGCAGCTCGGCTGTCGGCTCGGTAAACAGGAGCGTTGACCCCCCAATGGGGTTGGTAAACGGGATCACGGTCTTGCCATCCTTCACATATGCATAAAGCGGCTCGACGGCGCGGCGCGCGGCATCAAAGCGATATGCGCGGTGTGCCCCGGCAAGCACAAGCTCGCCCTTCTTTTCTCTGCGACAGTTGCCGTTGTGAACAAGGAAATAGTGCTTGTCGCCCTGCTTGCGGTGGTTGATCACAGTCTCGGAGGCATCGGTATCGCAGCGGTACTCGAACTGCGCCCCGACGCAAATTTTAAGTGCGCGGAGCAGCTCCTCATTGGTTGCAAATCTCTTCACGTTCGGCAGCGCCGCGATCCTCTCGGCAAGCGTCGCGTCCTCCCTGCCGTCAAGACGTGTGGGGAGTGCACCCTTGATATAGACCCTGCCGCCACCGTTGGCAAAATCGGTAAGAAGTGCAAGGGCCTTTGCCGTGAGCACCTCATTATCGGCAAGCACCAGCGTGCCATAGGACATTTTTCCAACACACAGGCGGTCTTTTTCAACCGCCCCCATCCCCTCAAGCGTGGAGAGATCGGCAAAGTGGAACGGGATCTGTGCGCCGTACAGCTGTACGATCAGGCGATAATAGACCTCGTCATAATCGCTCACCACGCGGCGTCCGTTTTCATCATTCGGATCGGAAAGGCCGCAGAAAAGCCCATATGCGGTTTCAAGCGGGTGGAGCACCGCAATATCCGTGGCGCACTCGCCCGTGCTGATAAAGCTGCTCACTGCCGCCACGTAATCCTTGACGTTGCGGAAATTCTCCCAAAACGGCTGATAGCGGTTAAAGGTCTGGGGGTAAAAGCGCTTGCGGAAGCCGCGGGGAGAGTAAAAGAGCGCATGCATGCACTGGTGATTGATGCCGTTTGCGGCAAAGAAATCAAACAGGTGCATTTGGTCGCGGAAATGAAATCCGGGGGAGGTGACGCCGTACATCTCGCACAGCTTCAGCTTTTTGCCCGCCTGCTCGGCGGCGGAGCTGCACTGGATCGCAGACATGTGCAGCGAGCGCTCGATATAGCGGCAGCGCTCCTTTTCGTAAGCGAGCTGGGGCTTGTCATACCAATCGCACGCCGAGCGCAGCATATCAACGCCCGGTACGTCAAAATATTTAAAGAAAGAAGTGCAGCCCGCGGCTTGTGCGATCTGCATCACAAGCTGCTCCTCGCCCATGAGGTGTCCGGCAAATAAAAGACCGTGTGCATGGCACCAGTCGCGCACCTTGGTGTAGTAATTTCCCTCCATGGTATCGCGCAAACAGGTGAAGTAGTCGTAACGG
>CAYULZ010000204.1:0-1853 GCA_964445865.1 uncultured Lachnospiraceae bacterium
GAATTTCAACCGTCCCGATTTCAAACGCATGATGGCAGATGTCGAGTCGGGCAAGGTTGCCACAGTCATCGTCAAGGACCAATCCCGTCTTGGCAGAGATTATCTGCAAACGGGTATGCTGATGGAGATCACCTTCCCACAGTATGACGTCCGCTTCATTGCCATCAACGATGGCGTGGACAGCGCCAACGGTATCAGCGATTTTTCGGGCATTAAGAACTACTTCAACGACTTCTACGCCTGTGACACCAGCAAGAAGATTCGAGCCGTACAGCGAGCCAAGGGCGAGCGTGGAGAACGTGTCGGCACAGCCATCCCATACGGCTATATAAAGGATCCCGACGATCCCAAACGCCTTGTTCCCGACAAGCCTGCTGCAGAGATAGTCAAGCGGATATTTGATATGTACACCAAGGGTATCGGCATCAGAAAAATATGTGCTATGCTCGAAGCAGAGAAAATCGAAACCCCAAGCGTGTATCTGTTCAAAACGCGCGGCACTCGTTCGGGAAACCCAGATCTGCAGAAGCCATATAGTTGGACACAGACAACCGTGCGTAGAATGCTCTCAAACCGCATTTACTGTGGAGATACCGTCAATTTCCAGACCTACTCTAAATCTAACAAGCTGAAAAAGCGTATCAAGAACGCAGAGGAAGATATGCTGATCTTTGAGAATACCCACGAGGCGATCATTGATCGCAAGACCTTCGATATGGTTCAAAAGCACTTTGAGGGTAGAAAACGTCCCGATATACAGGGCGAGATGGACAAATACGCCGGATACCTCTTCTGCGCTGAGTGCGGTTCGAGGTTGTATTTGCACAGAGCCTTCAGCATCGATCCCGAAAAGAACTTCTTCCAATGCGGTGGATATCAGACCAAGGGCAAGAGCCATTGTACTGCCCACTATATCAGCGAAAGCGTTGTAGACACCATCGTGCTTGCTGATCTCAAGCGCGTGACCGAATACGCTCGCAGCCGTACCGAAGAGTTCTACGCCATGGCTATCGAAAACGGCGAGGCAGAGGCGAAGAAATTCTATGCAAGTGCAGAAAAAGAAAAGAAACGGATCGATAGCCGAATCAAGGAACTCGACAATATCATCCGTTGCTTATACGAGGATCGGGTAACTGGCAGAATAACTCCCGAACGCTATGATACGATGGCAGGTGGCTACGAACATGAGCAAGCCTCGCTCCGTGAGGAACTGCAAGCACTTAACGAGCAGATGACGGAGCTTGATATGCGTGAGCATTACGTCAATGAGTTTATCGCCAAGGCAAAAGCGTATATCGAGATGCCAAAGATCACGCCTGAACTGCTCCGAGTGTTCATCCGCAAGATCGAGGTGATGGAGAAAACCGAGAAATATTCTCGCACCTGCGGAAATACCATCATCATCCACTACACATTCGAATATCCGAGGCAGTGTATCACAAATACCGTCAATAACGAGAAAACAGCCTAAAAAGCAGACAACCCGGAAGGCTGAATGCCTTCCGGGTATGCCTACCGCCTAAATTCTCCGTTAAGAACAACAGAGTAACGCTTTCTGTTTTTTGTTAAGGTTTATTATATTAATATCCGACCTTTTCCCAGCACTCGAAGGGAGCTGCGAGCTCATCGCTGATGTAGACCTGGGTCTTCTTGGTTTGGAGCATGGAGCTCGGTACAAGAGGAGTTACAGGACCGTGTGTTACGAGACGGCTGGTCATTCTCTGCCAGGAGGAGAAGGTGCAGTTGGTGAGAAGTGCGTGAACCTCGATTCTCTCCTTCGCGCGCATAACGTCGATCGGACCGATGGTTGCAGCCTTTGGGGGAACGTTTGCGATGTCACCCGACTGACCGAA
>CAYULZ010000205.1:0-1847 GCA_964445865.1 uncultured Lachnospiraceae bacterium
CTTGGTCTCACGGGTGATACAGATCGAGCCACCTCCGATGCCGACCTTGATAAAGTCTGCACCGCACTCGGCGAGGAAGCGGAAGCCTGCGGCGTCCACAACGTTACCGGCACCGACCTTCACCGAGTCGCCGTAGTGTGCACGGATCCACTCGATGGTCAGCTTCTGCCACTCCGAAAAGCCCTCGGAGGAATCGATACAAAGCACGTCTACACCGGCCTCCACGAGAGCGGGCACGCGCTCTGCGTAGTCACGGGTATTGATGCCCGCACCGACCACGTATCTCTTGGAAGCATCGAGCAGCTCGTTGGGGTTCTGCTTGTGCATATCGTAGTCCTTGCGGAATACCATATAGCAAAGCTTGCCGTCGTCGCTGATGATGGGCAAGGAATTGAGCTTATGATCCCAGATGATATCGTTGGCTTCCTTCAGGGTCGTTCCCTCCTTGGCCCAGATGAGCTTATCGAAGGGCGTCATAAACTCGGAAACCTTGGTTGCAGGATCCATACGCGATACGCGGTAATCACGGCTCGTCACGATGCCGAGCAGCTTACCGTCTGCCGTACCGTCATCGGTCACGGCAATGGTGGAGTGTCCGGTTCTTTCCTTTAGCGCGACCACGTCAGCCATCGTAGCGTCGGGGCGCACGTTGGAATCACTCTTGACAAAGCCTGCCTTATATCCCTTGGCACGAGCCACCATAGCGGCCTCGTCCTCAATGGACTGCGAGCCGTAAATAAACGAAACACCGCCCTCGGTCGCGAGTGCAACGGCTAGGCGATCGCCCGACACCGACTGCATGATTGCGGAAACCATGGGAATGTTCATCATAATGGCGGGCTGCTCACCCTTTTTATACTTTACCAAAGGCGTTTTCAAGCTGACGTTCGCGGGCACACATTCGCTGGAGGAATAGCCCGGAATCAAAAGATATTCGTTAAACGTATGAGACGGTTCGTTGATAAAAGTCGCCATTGCAATCTCCTTGTGCAAATATTTTATATATTATAATCCTTTTTTGTCGTTCTGTCAAGAGATTTTTCACTCGCTCATGACCTCGACCGTGCCCTTGCGCTCGCAATACAGACAACGGTAAATGCCGCGTTCGGGGAGGACGGGGCGGAACACGTGATCGAGCTCCTGCTCCACCGAGGTAATGCATCGCGGGCTGTGACAGCGAACGCTATTGCGCACGCAACCCTCTTCTCTATTCTCCTTTTGCGGATCCTTGGCGGCCTCGAGCAGCATCAGAATCAGTGCCATGCGAATATATTTCGCATTATACACCTGTTTGAAGTAGCAGGCGCGCGGATCGTCGTCGACCTTTACGCTGATCTCGTTGACACGGGGCAACGGATGCAGAATCGCCAGATCGGGCTTCGCGTTCGCCAGCTTCGGCATGTCGAGAATGTAGCTATCTTTGAGCCGCTCGTACTCATCCGTATCGGCAAAGCGCTCCTTCTGAATACGCGTCATATAGAGCACGTCAAGCATCGGCATTGCCTCCTCGAGGCTGGTCATTTCAACGTATTCCATGTGCGCTTCGGCCATATGGCCGTACTTGACGTAACCCGGGATACCGAGCTCCTTCGGCGAGATCAGCACGAGCTTAATGCCCGTATAACGGGACAGCGCCGCGATGAGCGAATGGACGGTACGTCCGTACTTGAGGTCGCCGCAAAAGCCGACCGTCAGATTGTGCAGACGCCCCTTTTCGCGCGAGATTGTCAAAAGATCTGCGAGTGTCTGCGTCGGGTGCGCGTGACCGCCGTCTCCCGCGTTGATCACGGGAATACCGGCACTCTTGGACGCCACGTAGGGCGCGCCCTCCTTCGGATGGCGCATGG
>CAYULZ010000206.1:0-480 GCA_964445865.1 uncultured Lachnospiraceae bacterium
AGCGACTCGACCAAAAAATATGCCCAGAAAGCGATCACGGTGACTTTCCCTGCCGGCTCCTTCACAAAGCCCGGCGTATACAGGTATATCATTCATGAATCCAACGGCGGCAAGCCCGGCGTGACCTATGATGCGACCGCCCGCTATCTGGATGTCTATGTAGTTGCGGACAATAATGATGTTCTTTCTGTGGAGCAATATATTCTGCGCAACACCGAATCCACAATTGGCACCAACCTTGCCTATACGACCAATCCCGGTGAAAAGAGCACCGGCTACACCAACTCGGTCACCCAGTACGATTTCAAGTTTTCAAAGGCGATCGCCGGCAACCAGGGCGACAAAAATAAACGCTTCACCTTTACGCTCAGCATCTCCAACGCGATCCCCGGCACCTATCCTGTATCTGCAACGGATGTCACAGGAAATCCTGCCAGCATCACGGTGGGATCGGACGGAACCTATTCCGGCACATTTGAC
>CAYULZ010000206.1:490-1818 GCA_964445865.1 uncultured Lachnospiraceae bacterium
TGGATTCTGCCTGCACCGTGTCCGAAGACGCACAGGATTATACAGCTACACATATTGTTGATTCCGGAACGTCTGTTTCCGGCAACAGTTCCAATGCGGTGACGATGGACGCCTCCCATACCGTCGCCTTCACCAATACAAAAAACGGCACGATCCCCACCGGCATCCTGCTGGCGGTCGGACCCTTCGCAGTCGGCCTGCTCGTATTCGGTGCCCTGGCGATCTTCTTCTTCAGCAGGAGGAAAAGGTCCTCGTATTGATCGATCCGATTATTGATGGATCTGTCTATCGATCCATATAGGAATTGATTGATTTCGGTATTGATCGGTTCCATTATTGGCCGGTCCGGACATGGATCAGTCCGGACGTGAATTTACACACGTAATGATTGGTATGAACAGGTTTTTTGTCTTAGGAGCCGGATGAGGGATCCGGCTCCTAAGACAAAAAACCTGTTCCGCCTGTGCGGCTGCGATCATAAAAGCGGTCCGGCCGTACGGGCGGAATATGCGGAGGAGGCAAACGATGCTGCGAAAGGCGATCGCATTATCGGATAAGACCGTCGATCTTATTGCTGCCATTGTCTGCCTCCTTCTTTTTCTGATCTGCCTGTATGCCATGTACGACGCCTGCATGGTCTACTACAGGGCCGGCGACAAAAGTTCCCTTGTCTACAAACCCGAAACGGGCGGGGATCCGGGGATCCTCCGCGAACTGTCCGAGGATGCGGTCGCCTGGCTGACGGTGGACGGCACCAGGATCGACTATCCCGTCATGCAGGGAAAGACCAACAGCACCTACCTGAACACGGATCCCTTCGGGGACTTTTCCCTGTCCGGCTCCATTTTCCTGGACAGCCGCTGCAGCAGCGACTTCAGTGACCCATATTCCATGATTTATGGTCATCATATGGAGTACGGCGCCATGTTCGGCGCATTGGACGAATTCTACGATCCGGATTACTTCGACAGCCACCGCGACGGCACGCTCACCACGGTCGGGGGAGACAGCTTCCGCATCCGGTTTTTTGCCTGCTGCAAGGCGGACGCGACGGAGCCGCTGATCTTCGACCCGCCCGACAGCAGCAATCCGGCCCTGCTGGCCTACCTTGCCGCGCATGCGGAGATTTTTGACCCTCCGGAAGAGGCGGACGAAAGCGCGCACCTGATCGCCCTCTCCACCTGCCAGAGCAGTGAGGATATTGAGAGGATCATCGTGGTCGGCACACTGACGGATGATTCTGATAATTCTGATAATTCTGACGATTTATTGAAAGAAGCACACGACTGATGAAACGAATCACTGCATTATGCTGTGTAATGATTCTG
>CAYULZ010000207.1:0-1810 GCA_964445865.1 uncultured Lachnospiraceae bacterium
GGAAATGCCCCCGCACAGACTGTGCTCTGCCGCTACGGCGACAAGCAGGAAACGGTCGTTTTTGACCGCCCGTCACTCCAGCTGACGGTCGGTACGCTCCAGACCTTCCTGGACGAATATCTGTCGAAGCACCCCGAGGCCGAGATCGATTACATTCACGGCGAGGGCGCGGTCGCAACACTTTCGGCACGCGAGGGCGCCATCGGCTTCCTTTTTGACGGCATGCAAAAAAGCGACCTGTTCCGCACCGTGATCTTCGATGGTGCACTCCCCCGCAAGACCTTTTCGATGGGGCATGCTGAGGACAAGCGCTACTATCTCGAATGCCGCCGCATCACCCCCAATACATAACGCTGTGAGGTCATTATGAACGATTCCTGGGAAAAGCTTTTGGAAGAAGCCTCTGCTTGCACTGCCTGCGAGCTCTGCAAAACACGCACCAACTGTGTGTTCGGCACGGGCAACCGCGAGGCCGACGTCCTTTTCGTCGGCGAAGCGCCCGGCGAGCAGGAGGACAAGACGGGCACGCCCTTCGTCGGCCGTGCGGGTCAGCTTCTCGACAAATATCTCTACGCGGTCGATATTCCGCGTGAGAGCGTATACATCGCCAACATTCTCAAATGCCGTCCGCCGAAGAACCGCGATCCCCTTCCCGCCGAGGAGGACGCCTGCATCGAATTCTTGCGTCGGCAGGTGCGCCTGATCCGTCCGAAGGTCATCGTCTGTCTCGGCCGCATTTCGGCCATGCGCCTGATCAAGCCCGATTTCCGTATCACCAAGGAGCACGGACAATGGTTTGAGCGAGGCAATTTCCTCATCACCGCCGTTTATCACCCCGCCCTTCTGTTGCGCGACCCCCGCAAAAAGGAGGAGATGATGGAGGATATGAAGCGCATTCGCGAAAAGCTCAACGAGCTTGCGAAATAAGAAAACGCCGTGTGGTTGCAACCACACGGCATTTCTTTGCAAAAAAAGCAGAAAAAGTTGCATAAAAATACGAAAAAGCCCTTGACAAACACCCTTTAGCGTGCTAAAATATCCTTATCTTGCAGAAAAGGAGATACGGAAATGAACGCAGTATTCGCAAACAAGTTTTACTACCTTTATTTTTATTACTTTGCAGTAAATCAAAAATAAAGGTGCTTTTTGTTGCGGATTTGGAGTTCATCTCTTTTCATAAAGATCTTTTTATGAAGCCTTTCCGGTGCAAAACACCGCGAGGCTTCCTTTTTTCTGTGTAGGGGCGGCTTCGCCTTCCTTCACACAGAAATATTTTTCAAACACAAGGAGAATTCACCATGATCGCCGTACTCAAGAGCGGAACCACCGACAAGCAGATCGAAAACCTTTCCTCCTGGCTCAAGACCCAGGGACTGAACGTACACATTTCCAAGGGCAGTGACCACACGGTCATCGGCCTCGTTGGCGACACCAGCAAGATCGACGCTGAGCTCATCGAAAGCCTCGACATCGTCGACGCCGTCAAGCGCATCACCGAGCCCTTCAAGAGCGCCAACCGCAAGTTCCACCCCGACGACAGCGTCATCTCGGTGGGCAACACCTCGGTCGGCGGCGATACCTTTGCCATCATGGCAGGCCCCTGCTCGGTCGAAAGCGAGGAACAGGTCATGGCAATTGCCCGCGCGGTCAAGGCCGCAGGCGCGACCATGCTACGCGGTGGTGCATTCAAGCCCCGCACCTCGCCTTATGATTTCCAAGGTCTGAAGGCCGACGGCATTGAATCTTTGCTTCGTGCCAAGCAGGAAACGGGGTTGCCCATCGTCACCGAGATCATGAACGCCAACCATCT
>CAYULZ010000208.1:0-1794 GCA_964445865.1 uncultured Lachnospiraceae bacterium
GCGTGATGCAATAAATCGTTTCACCACAGCGGAGGTCAAAATAGATATGACCGGCATGACCAACAGGATAGACAGTGATGTAGATCTGGACGGAGTGCTGAATACGTTGACGGATGGATTCCGGGAAGCTCTCGTAACGGCGGCAGAGGGGGTACATACATGAGTTATTCCTGTTACCTGGATGGTGTTGAACTACCGACCCCGGCAAAGCTGACCGTAAAAATAAAGAATCAGAACAAGACGCTCATCCTGCTGGACGAGGGAGAGGTAAATTTCCTGCGAACTCCAGGGCTGACTGAACTTATACTTCCGCTGACATTTTCGATGCTGGGGGACGGAACTAGTCCGGACAGATATCTGAGTATGCTGGAAAAACTGAAGACTTCAAAGAGACATACCCGGTTCATTCTAGTGCGTGTATCACCTGATGGAAGGACGCTGTTTGACACCAATATGGAGGTCAGTGTTGAGGATTACAACATCATCGAAGATGCCAGAAATGGACTTGATGTTGATGTGGATGTGAGTTTGAAACAATGGCGGGATTACGGAACGAAAACAGTTAAGGTGGAAGAACCGCAGTCGGACGGACAGACGCAGACTGTAACGATAGAAAAGGAGCGGGATGACAGCAGTGCACCAACGGCAAACACATATACGGTGCAGGAAGGTGATACACTCTGGGCTCTGGCAGCCAAATACTACGGAGCGGGTGACCAATACAGCAGAATATATGAGGCGAACG
Source organism: uncultured Lachnospiraceae bacterium (assembly GCA_964445865.1). Classification (GTDB taxonomy): domain Bacteria; phylum Bacillota; class Clostridia; order Oscillospirales; family CAG-272; genus HGM12713. Next base: position 746 of record CAYULZ010000208.1, read on the forward strand.
CTGATACGATCAGCAATCCCAGCCTCATTTATCCGGGGCAGGTGATAACAATACCATGACCTGTGAACTGCTGATACAGCATGAAGGTAAAATAATGCTGCCTCCGGTGGTGGAAGGCGTCACCATAGAGTGGGAGCGCAAGGGAAGCCCGGGAAAGCTCACCTTTGATGTGATAAAGACTGAAGAATTGAATTTTCAGGAGGGAGATCCCTGCCGCTTTTCGGTAGACGGGACTCCCATTTTTTATGGGTTTGTATTTGACAAGTCCCGCAAGGGCAGTATGCCCGAAGTAATAACCTGTACAGTCTATGATCAGTTGAATTACCTCAAAAACAAAGATACATACGTTTATAAGGAAAAAACGGCATCGGACGTTATCCGTATGGTAGCCGAGGACTTCCAGCTTAATGTGGGGCAGATAGAGGATACCGGATATACGATAGCCAGCCGGGTGGAAGACAATAAAACGCTTTGGGATACCATACAGAACGCTCTGGATGAGACTATAAGCGCTACCGGTCAGATGTATGTAATGTTTGATGACGTGGGCAAGCTCACGCTGAAAAGTCTGGCCAGCATGAAGTTGAATATGATTGTGAGCCAAGAGACGGCGGGAGATTTTGATTACAAAAGCTCCATATCAAACCAGACATACAACAAAATCAAGCTTTCCTATGAAAATAAGGACACCGGAGAGCGGGAGATATATATCGCTCAGGATGGGGCAAATATTAACCAATGGGGTGTCCTTCAATATTACGAGAAACTGGACAGTTCGGCAAATGCTAAGGCAATGGCGGATTCGCTTCTGGAGCTTTATAACTCCAAAACACGCACATTGCGGTTGAAGAATGTGCTTGGTGATGTAAGGGTCAGAGGAGGAACGCTGCTGGTGGTAATGCTGGGGTTAGGAGACATCAATGTGTCAAACTATCTGATGGTGGAGCACGTTAAACATACCTTCAAGGATGAAATGCACCTGATGGATCTGAAAATGCGAGGTGGTACCTTTGTCGTTTGATCCCAATGAGCTTTTAACTCTTGTGAAG
>CAYULZ010000209.1:0-1778 GCA_964445865.1 uncultured Lachnospiraceae bacterium
CTTTCTCGGCTCGAAATAATACAGCTTTCCGCTGTTTTTAAATTTAATTTCTACTACTTTTACCATAATGTTTTACCTATTTTTCCTTGGCTTCCCCTTGAGGGGAAGCCAAGAGCCTATTTCTTCCTAATCTTCGCTATGCAGATCTCGATGCACTGCGGGAACACGGCGTTGAATTGCACCTCAAGCTCCGCTTTCGAGATCGCCTCTTGTGCGTAGAGCAATGCAGAACGGGAATATTTCATCGCCACTTCCTGTATCTTGATTTTTTCCGACTGGAGCAAAAGCGCTTTCCGATAGGGCCCCGCGTTCATTTTCATAAGCAACGCGTCGCGGAAGATCAAGCGAAGCAGAGAAAGGAGCTCCTTTTTATACTTCGTTTCACCCACCGATTTTACCACCTGCGGCAAGCGGTGTTCTTCCGTTAAAACAAGCGAAAACGCGCTGTCCAAAAGGGACTTGTAGTACCCGCCTTCCAGCATATTCTGCGCTTCGCCTACCACGCCGCCGGAAGCCGCCGCACAGAGTTTCAACGCGTCCATGGTATACCCGTTTTGATAAATTCTGGCAAGGCATTCTGTCACTTTGTCTATCGGGAAGGGGAGTATTTCCAGTCTTTTCGTACGGGAAAGTACGGTTGTCAAAACGGGAAACGCCGACGTTGCGCCAAGCAAAAACACGACACCTTTGGGCGGTTCTTCCAAGAGCTTTAACAGCTTGTTCTGCGTTTGGGGATTGGCATCGGCAAAGTCCGCCAAGAGGAACACCTTTCGTTCTCCCTCGACGGGGCTTAAAAGGCTCTCTTCACGGATTTTTTCCGCGTCCTCGACGGTGAGTTTTTTACCCTCGGCGGGAAAGAACAGACAATCGGAAAAGCTTTCCTCGTCGATGAGCTTTGCCCTTCTGTCGTTTTCACGGTCATTCTCCGTCAAAAAGAGGAGTTTTGCAAACGTTTTGAGGGCAAGGCGAAGATTTTTGGGATCGTTGAACAGCAAAAGATAGGCGTGAGAACAGACGTTCTCCGCGCACTCCTTTTCAAGCAAGCGATACGCCTGCGTACTTTTCAACAATTCTTCCATAGCTATATTCCTTTTTATCTATTATAACATATCCGTTCTAACTTGTCAAGCGAGTAAAACGCTTTGATCAATATTGCCGTTTTTTTACCTGTTTTTATAAGTGAACGCATACCTGCCCCCCTTAATCTTACCTTCCCCCGCTGGGGAAGTTGTCACGAAGTGACGGATGAGGGGGAGTACGGCTTAGCCGTAGAAAACGCCAAAGGCGTTAAGAACGCAAAACTTCGTTTTGCTTAATTTGGGTACAGTTTCGTGGAGCTCTGCTCCACACCACGGCAAAGGCTTCCGCCTCTGCACTCTGACGAGAAACTGAGTTTCTCGACTTCCAACCGTTACAGCCTGTCAAACAGGTCGTCGCTCGTATCGCCGTAGGTCTGGACGGCGCCGAGTTTGACACAAAAATCGACGTTCAACAGCTTCTTTTTCTCGCCGTTTTCACGAAGCGCAAAGATGTGTTTTCCGTTCGTGTAAATAAGAATTCTCTCGCCGTTTTCTTCCGTTAAACAGAAGTCCGCAACGCCGCTTGCAAGCTCTTCGGCCATACCATGGTCGTATTGAACGGAAAAATCGTCCTCATTTTTCTTGATTTTGATAAGCTTCCAGCTGCGGGGGATAAACCCTCCGTCTTGCTCCTTGGCGTTGTTTTTGAGCTCCTTCTCTACACTCAGCATGTGGTTGTGAATAAAAATTTTCTTCTCG
>CAYULZ010000210.1:0-1765 GCA_964445865.1 uncultured Lachnospiraceae bacterium
ACAACTATTTCATCGACAACGTCGCCGAGCTTGCCGACACCATCCGCGAGGCCTTCCAGATCGCCAAGTCGGGCCGTCCCGGCCCCGTGCTGATCGACGTGCCGAAGGACGTACAGCAGGCGCAGTACGACTTTGAGCCCCAGGGTGTCGTCGCAAAAATTCCGCTTCCCCTCGCGAAGCAGACGCAGATCGACGAAGCGATCGCCATGATCGCCGAGGCCGAGCGCCCCTACATTTACATCGGCGGCGGCGCGGCAGGTCTTGGCATGGGCGAGGAGATCCTTGCTCTTGCCGATAAGATCGACGCGTACATCGGTTGCTCCTTCATGGGACTTTCCGCCATCTCCGACGGCCATACGCGCTTCCTCGGCATGCAGGGCATGCACGGACATTACGCGTCCTCGATGGCGCAGAAGGATGCCGACCTCATCATCGGCGTCGGCGTGCGCTTCTCCGACCGTGCTACGGGTAACGTCAAGAAATACGCCGTGGGTTCCAAGATCATTCAGCTCGATCCCGATTTTGCGGAGATCAACAAGAACGTACGCGTTGACCTCGGCATCGTCGCCGACGTCCGCGACGCCTTTACCCGCATCGCGGCGGGCATAGCCGCCAAGAGCAACCCCGCATGGGATGCCCTCGTTGCCACGTACAAGGCCGACGAGAGTCGCTTTGAGGCGGAGGCAGAGGCCGCCGCCAACGGCCGCCTGACCCCCAAGAAGGTCTTTGATATCATCAACGAAAAGAAATTGCCCGCCACCGTGATTGCGACCGACGTCGGTCAGCACCAGATGTGGACGGCACAGTACGCAAGCTTCGACCGTCCGAGACGCTTTGTTTCGAGTGGCGGTCTCGGTACGATGGGCTTCGGTCTCGGCGCGGCGCTTGGCGCACAGGTTGCCACGAACGACCCCGTCGTGCTCATCACGGGCGACGGTAGCTTCGGTATGAACCTCAACGAGCTGGCCACCGCCGTGACCTATAACATCCCCGTCGTCATCGTCCTGATGAACAACGGCGTGCTCGGCATGGTGCGCCAGTGGCAGACCCTCTTCTTTGCGGGACGCTACTCGAACACCGTTCTTGAGCGCAAGACCGACTTTGTCAAGCTCGCCGAGGCCTTCGGTGCCATCGGCCTGCGTGCGACGAATGCCGAGGAATTTGCCGCCGCCTTTGAAAAGGCGATCGCGGCCAACGCTCCCGTCGTGATCGACACCTACATCGACAAGGACGAATTCGTCCTGCCCATGCTTCCCCCCGGCGGCTCGATCGACGATATCATCACGAAGGTTCAGAAATAAGGAGGGACGATTATGAGTAAATTTATCATTGCCGTTTTCGTTGACAACAAGGCCGGTGTCCTGACGCGCGTAACCAGCATGTTTACCCGCCGCGGCTTCAACATCGACGCCCTCACGGTCGGCGAGACCGAATCCCCCGAATATTCCCGTATCACCATCTCGCTCTCGGGCGACGGTTACGCGAGAGAGCAGCTCATCAATCAGATGAAGAAGCTCTTCAACGTCAAAAAGGTCGAGGTGCTTGAGGTATCCGAATCGATCCGCCGCGAGCTGATGCTCATCAAGGTCAAGAATACCTCCGCAACGCGCAGCGACATTCTATCCGCCGTCGACGTCTTCCGTGCCAAGGTCATCGACTATGGCACCGAGGCGATGTGTATCGAGATCACGGGCGAGCCCACGAAAATCGATGCCTTCGTTCAGCTCATGGTGCCCTTCGGTATCCTTGAGATGTGCCGTACGGG
>CAYULZ010000211.1:0-1742 GCA_964445865.1 uncultured Lachnospiraceae bacterium
ATTGCTTTCCTCCGTATGGTGATTGCGAATTGCTCCGGAGATACCCTTATATAGTATCGAGATGCCAATCAAAATCACCAACACAGCGAGCAACTTAACGGTAATGATTGATTTTTTCACAGACCCGCATTTCCTTGGCAATCAACGTTACATATCCATTTGCAACTTCTTCAAGATCATTAATTGGAATATGATCCTTTAACACAACCGCAGTATCAGAATTTTGCCGAAGTGCATTTAGAAATTTCTGCTGCACATTTGATAACTTTTCAGCCAGATCATTTTCGCCAAGTAATTTTAACATCGTAATACTGTCCAAGAATAACGGGCGAAATAAAGAATTCAACACCGAACGCAATTCTCCTACGGTTTTAGGACTGAAGCACAAAGCCTTGATCTCAGCCAAATTTCTTTGAATTGTTGGGATAGATTGACTGATGTACCGATGCAGATCAATCTTTCTGGGATCGATTCGTACCAAAGTCGCAACTACAGCAGAAGATTTTATTCGATCTGAAAGTTCTGCATCGGAGAGTATTAACTGCGCCGGAGCAGGATCATGTTCCCACTTGTTGTTAAGAAACACCAACTTGCTATCTTGCGTGCCAATATATACAACTGCGTGCTTATCGTTGTTACTTACCTGCAATCCCAGCATAGCGGTTTTCTGCTGCTTCAAATACTTTGGCAACTCGATTGCCGGAATCTCGCATTCAATCATATCAAAACCAAGCGGATGCAGAAATAGATTGAACCATTCAGCGCTTTGGAGCATCGGGCCTGCCATATACGCCCCATTTTTGTGTGCGAACAGGTAAGGTAGCTTCATATCCAGTGCGATAGTGCGGTCAGTGGTATCGATACCATACTGCTCCAGCATATTGGCAATACCTGCATAGGAGCATGAAGAATTAAAGGTCATGTATTTCATTACAGATTCTCCTTTCGTTGATTGAAAATGTATCCACAGATTGAAGGATCTGCTTATACAGGGGACGGAATAGGAAATTGGGTTTTTATAATACTAGCTATCCTAGACACAAAAGGCAGCTGTCGGTAGCATTGCTATCTTACTACTGTCAGAATACCTGCATCCATCTCGCACACCGTATCGCATAGTTCGTCGATGTCCACTTGGTTATGGCTGGCTAGGATTACTGTCTTGCCCTCCGTCCGCAGGCCCTTGATGACATTACGGATATGGACAACACCGTACTTATCCAATCCATTGAAAGGCTCGTCAAGGATCAGCAGACTGGGATCTTCCATAAGGGCCTGAGCGAATCCCAGCCGTTGGCGCATACCCAGAGAATACTTGCCAACAGGCTTTTTCATATCCGGGTTAAGGCCAACCTGTTCCAGCACCGCCCGGATGGTATGGTCATTGGCTTTCTTTTTAAGGGAAGCCAGAATTTTCAGATTTTGTGTCCCTGACAGGTGGGGCAGGAATCCCGGAGTTTCGATGATGATGCCAATATCCTCCGGGAAGTCTGTATCTCTGCCCACCTGTTTGTGATTGACGAAAATCGTGCCGCTGTCGGGCTTCAGAAAGCCGCAGATGCACTTCATCAGAACCGTCTTACCGGAACCGTTATTGCCGACAATGCCATGGATCTTGCCGGTTTCAAAGCTATGGGACACATCCTTTAGGACGTGTTCCTCGCCGAAGGACTTATTTACATTCTGCACTTCGATCATTGCATCCATGAAATCATCCTTCCGTTCCGGTAAAGTTAAAGTTG
>CAYULZ010000212.1:0-1724 GCA_964445865.1 uncultured Lachnospiraceae bacterium
AAGCATGATCGCAAAGTTGATCATGTTACGGTATCTCGCGTTAAAAAAGCCGTTGTGCAACGTCTCGCCCAAGCGAAGATCAGAGAGCGTAATCGGCTTTCCCACGTTGCTCTTATTACGGTACCAGCAATAGATAAAGCAATTGACGCCATGCTCCAGTGCCCATTTGATCTCCCAATCGCAAAGTTCGGGGGAGTCTCCGTCGTAATACCCAAACAGCGGTGTGCGTTCGGGATAGTCGTGTAAATCGTCAAATCCATGATGAAGCCCCGCCGCTCCCTTTTTCCACGCGGGGTAGTAATGCGCCGCGACGATGCGGTCGGGGGTCGCGGGCTTGGGTCTCGGAACGTAATTTTCCAATTTGATGTGATACATAGGGATCTCCCTCTCTTTTCAGTTTTTCAATGCTCGTATATTTTCTTCTTCAAGCAAGGGTTCTTTTCCTTCTATCAATACACGAACCAAATTTTTAACGGCGCGCTCGGCAAGGAGTGCAAAGCCTTTTTCATTGATATGTTGATTGCTGTAGCCGTAAAAGCTGTCGCGGCAATTTTGATATTCCTCGCCGAGTGGCGTACAGAACCATTCTCTCTCGTCCCGTCTTGCATATGGGAAGTACGACGCCGCCCGTGTCAGCATATAGGTGTCGGCATGGTGGGAAACAAAGCGCTCCTGCGCTCGCATCACGTTTTGAATGCCTTCGTTACCGAAAAAATCGACACGAATACAGAAGAAATGCGTAAATCCAATCGACCTCAACGTCTCCCACAGAAGCTCCAACTGAATTTCATATTCTACCGCAGAGCGGTTGGCATCCGACTCGCCTTGCAGCCAGAAAAAACATCGGTTCTCCATGCGATCGTCGGGAAAACGTATCTCGGCATCGGTGACAAAATCACGGCATTTTTCGAGGAAATAATCGGCAGCCCCCGCCATGTGAGAAGAAAGCTTTGACGGGTAATCGGTTCCGTTTGCCTGATTGTACACCGTGATGCGCCTTGCGTATTCCTCTGCCATCGCGTCGGTCATAAAGTGGGCGATCGAAACGCCGCCCTTGGCAATATGCGCATAGGCGCAGGCTCCGCCCACTCGTTCCCATTCCTGTGCGAGAAGGGGAGCGAGCGTAACGCCAACGGATGCCTCAGCCTCCGAAAATGTGGCAAACGGATATTCGGTTTTTTGATCGTTGGATTGCAAGGACGACATCGACGGACAGAAGAAAGTGTTTTGGGCGTAATCGGTCAGCAGACTTTCACCATTACCGTTTGCCATATTCGGTGCATACGCCGCTTCAAGGTCCACATAAGAGAACTCACCCGCAACAGCCGTGGATGGCACGAAGTCGCCGATCGATGCGCCTAATCGGCGCGCTTTATGCTTATACTCAAAGGAATTTGCGGTCAAAATCTTACCTTTGGGCGGATACACCGACGCCCCCATCATGTTGGACTGCCCCGCAAATACGAAAAGCTCCCGTTTCATTTTCCTTTTACCTCAATCAATTCAATGCCGCTGATTTTTGAAAATTTACGTAACGTATCCATATGATGTCCCACACCGAGCGCCAAGTGATGCGTAGGACCTGCCTCGCACCAACGAGAGAGAAAAGCGCAGACGTCGCCGCCGAAGCTGACTCGTGTGTTGGTGTTGCCCGTTTGAGGAATATCTCCCGCGATGGACGTTCCCTCTGCCGCGATCATGCGGAACTTTCCGTTTCGGTCGAC
>CAYULZ010000213.1:0-1713 GCA_964445865.1 uncultured Lachnospiraceae bacterium
GCACCGGCAGAGCTATAATCATATTTATCGAGACGAGGATGCTTTCTTTTCGGAAATTCTTTTTTCATTTTCATCACCCATATCATTATAACACAAAATCGGCAGAGAAACAATATCTCTGCCGATTTTGGTTTTATAGTGCGCGACAAGAGGCGCCGCCTCTTGACTCCGCGCCCCTTTAAAAAGGGTCGATCGAAACTTCAAAAGGCTGCGCCTCATCGTTTTATGCGTTATGGATACCGAGCGCCGCGTCGGCGTGCTCGGCGTCAATGCCGTATTTCTTCGCCTTTCTGTACTCAAAGAATTTGAGTGCGACCTGCTCGAAGAGTGCATAGGACAGCACGTCCTCATCCTGCTCAAGGTAAGGCTTGATCTGCTCGCGCAGGGCGTCGAGCTCGGGAGCGAGGCAGTCTGCGGGACGACAGGTGATTTGCGGCGTATCGCCGATGATCTTCTTGACAAATGCGGGATCAATGTCCACAGGCGTTTTACCGTACTGACCCTCAACGAGGCCCTTGAACTCCTTCGTTACCATCTTATAGCGCTCGCCGCCGATGACGTTGAACACGGCCTGCGTGCCGACGATCTGCGAGGAGGGCGTGACGAGAGGCGGATAACCGGCATCGGCTCTGACGCGCGGAACCTCCTCCAGCACCTCGGTCAGCTTATCCGACTTCCCTGCCTGCTTAAGCTGGGAAACGAGGTTGGAGAGCATACCGCCCGGAACCTGATAAATCAGCGCGTTGACGTCGACCTTGAGCATCTTGGAGTCGAGCTGACCGCTTGCCAAGTATTTCTCACGCAGAGGCGTGAAGTACTTGGTGACGGCGTCGAGCTCCGAAAGCTGAATGCCCGTATCGTACTCGGTACCCGCAAGGGTTGCCACGAGTGCCTCGGTCGGAGGCTGGGACGTACCGAGTGCCATCGGCGAGATAGCCGTATCGACCACGTCAACACCTGCCTCGATCGCCTTGAGCAACGTCATGGAAGCAAGACCGGAGGTATAGTGGGTATGAAGCTGGATCGGGATCTTAACCGTCTCCTTGAGTGCCTTCACGAGCTCGTAAGCATCGTAGGGCTTCAAAAGGCCTGCCATGTCCTTGATACAGATGGAATCGGCGCCCATGTTCTCAAGGGTCTTGGCGTAATTCGTGAAATATTCGGTGGTATAGACGACCTTCTGCGGATCGGTCGTATAGCTGATGGCCGCTTGCACGTGTCCGCCTTCCTTCTTCGTCGCGTTGATGGCGGTGGTCAGGTTTCTCGGGTCGTTGAGCGCGTCGAAGATACGGAGAATATCAATACCGTTGGCAATCGACTTCTGCACGAAATATTCAACGACGTCATCCGAGTAGTGGCGGTAGCCGAGGATGTTCTGTCCGCGGAAAAGCATCTGCAGCTTGGTATTCTTGACCTGTGCGCGGATCTTGCGCAGTCTTTCCCACGGGTCCTCATTGAGGAAGCGCAGGCAGGAATCGAAGGTTGCACCGCCCCACGCCTCGAGGGAATGGTAGCCGATGGAATCCAGTTTTTCGAGGATCGGAAGCATCTCTTCCGTTGTCATTCTCGTCGCGATCAGGGACTGGTGTGAGTCGCGGAGAACGGTTTCTGTAATTTTAACCTTTGCCATTTTTTATTTATGACCTCCAAATTCGGGCATTATTTGAACCACGACAGGAACACGCCTGCCGCGACGGCCGAGCCGATAACGCC
>CAYULZ010000214.1:0-1701 GCA_964445865.1 uncultured Lachnospiraceae bacterium
CCACACATTCCTGCAAAAGAGCTTCCTCCGTCGCATAAGCCTTTAAATGCTGAACCTGCGCTCTGATTCCGGTTCTCACATCCGGGTAACTTTCTCCTGCAACTCCTGCACCCGTACTTCCTATTCCTGCAAAGTTAAACTGCGTAATACTAACATTTCCACCAAATTTTAGAAAAGCCGTTTCCTTCATTGCCTGACAGAACGCTACTTCTGCTTTTACGCCCTCTGCTCGGCACTCTTCCAAATAAATTCTGCAAAAATCCTCTATCGTAGCTGCCTCCGTATTGGCATAAAAGGCAGGATATGCCGCATTTGCTCTGAAATAATTTACCATCTGTGCTAATGTAACAGAATTTGAGCCCATTAATGGATGCAAAATATTTGTTACATTTACAATTGAACAGCTTACTCCACCTGCACATATCTGGATTCCATTATTATCTGTCACATATACATGAGCATAATATGTTCCTGTATTATTTTGATGATTTCTAATATCTGCGCCTATCTGATATGTCCCATCAGAAACCTTTGTTGCATCGTACCACAATATATCACTTTGATTTCCTGCTGACCATACTGCAACCTGCACCTTTGCAATCCCTGATGCTGAATTCACGCCAGAAGCCTGCACACCAAACGTTCCATCTGCTTCTTTATAATTCACCAGCTTTACAGTGGATACGCTTGGACCATCTACATAAAACTCTTCGGCTTTCAGGAATTTTTGCTTTCCTGCTGAATCTGTTGCATAAGCATGTACAAAATATTTCCCGGCTGTCTTATGGTTCGTTATTTTAATATCTGCATTCCATTTTCCTGTACCTGCATTACTTGCTTTGTACCACTTAATATCATCCTGACCGCCGCTTTCGCTCCACACAGCAAACTGAACTACCTTCACCCCGCCGGATAATCCAACATCAGATGCTTTGACAGAATAGGTCATCTGACTCGTATTTCCCGAAATTGTCAATTTCGTTGTCGGCACATTCATCGTTACTGTTTTTGCACCTACACACTGCAAAATTCCATTTGTCATTCCCACATATACATGAACTGTATATGTACCATACGTATATTTATGATTTGCCAAATCAACTGTCACAGCATAAGTACCATCGCTCTGTTTTTGTGCCGTATACCACTTAATATCATCCTGGCCATTTTCATTGCTCCATACCGGTACCTGCACCTTACTCAGTCCATCCGTCGGTTTCACTCGGGTTATTACTACATCAAATGTTCCCGTACCTTCATTTTTATTTGTAATCTCCACCTTTTGTACAGTAGGTGTCGTTACTTCAAAAGCAGTTCCACCTACATATTTTCGTTCACCTGACAAATTTGTTACATAGGTATGTACCAAATACTTTCCGGCCGTCTTATGATTCATTATGCTGATATTTGTACTCCATGTTCCGGTTCCGGTATTGCTTGCATTATACCACTTAACATCATCCTGACCACCATTTTCACTCCATACTGCAAACTGAACCAGCTTTACTCCACCCTTCATTGCAACATCAGACGCTGTAATAGAATAGCTTGTCTGACTTGCATTTCCTGTTGCTGTTGTCTTAGCAGTTGGCATATTCATGGTCACTGCTTTAGTACCTACACACTGCATAATTCCATTCGTCATTCCTGCATATACATGAACCGAATAATTTCCATAAACATACCCATGATTTGCCAGCT
>CAYULZ010000215.1:0-1663 GCA_964445865.1 uncultured Lachnospiraceae bacterium
TAATTGATAAGACAGCCGATCATCTCAAAAAGAGGAGGCATAAAAATGAATACAGAGCTTTTTTATACCGATAACGGAGAGGAAAACGGACTTCCTCCGATAATACTTCTTCACGGAAACGGCGGAAACTCCTCTTCATTCTTCTACGTAGTGGATCATTTTACCAAGAACCGCAGAGTTATAACGGTAGATAGCAGAGGTCACGGCAGGACCCCGAAGGGTACGGCGCCGTTCACGCTCGCTCAGTTTGCGGATGACCTGCACGAATTTCTGGATGGAATGAAGCTCAAAAAGGTAATTCTCATCGGTTACAGCGACGGTGGAAATATCGCTATGCTCTTTGCTCTCAAGTATCCCGAATATATAGCGGGTATGGTATTGAACGGGGCTAATATGTTCCCCGCGGGACTTGAAAAAAGAGATTACGGCTGGATCAAGCGAACCTACAGAAAAGCTACCAAAAGACTTTTAAGACATCCCGAGGATGAAAAAGCCAAGGAGACCGCAGATCTTATGCGTCTTATGACGGATGAGCCGAAAATCGAGCCCTCAAGCCTTTCAACTATTACCTGCCCCGTTCTGGTGCTCGTAGGCTCACGCGACGCTATCAAGCCATCGCACAGCCAACTTATAGCGGATAGCTTTCCAAACGGCACTCTTACCGTAGTAGAGGGCGGACACGGTATCGTAAAAACCAACAGCGCCGATTACAACAAAGCCGTGGAAGACTTTTTCCACCAATATAAGCTATGACCAAATCTATGGAAAAGAAGAATTATCAGCTCCTGCTGGATAAAAAAATCGAAGAGCTTGTTAAAAACGGACGTCGCCCTCGCCTGCTTCTCCATTGCTGTTGCGCTCCTTGCTCGTCGTACGTTATGGAATATCTGTCAAAGTATATGGATATTACCTGCTATTATTACAATCCCAATATCTCCCCCGAGGAAGAATACCACAAGAGAGCGGAGGAGCTTACCGGTCTTATCGGCAAAATGCCGCTTGAAGTAACTCCCGAGGCGGTAATAGCAGAATACGATCCGGAGAGCTTCGAGGCGATCTCACAAGGCAAAGAGCAGGAGGAAGAAGGCGGCGCGAGGTGCTTTGAATGTTACCGCTTACGACTATCCAAAACCGCCGAATACGCAAAAGAAAACGGCTACGATTACTTCACCACTACGCTCTCCATCAGCCCGTATAAGAACGCGGCAAAGCTAAACGAGATCGGATGCGAGCTCTCGGCGCTTTACGGTGTTTCATACCTTTTTTCCGATTTCAAAAAGAAGGGCGGCTATCTTCGCTCATGTCAGCTTTCAGCAGAGTACGCGCTGTACCGTCAGGACTACTGCGGTTGCGTTTTTTCAAAGGAAACGGCTGAACGAAAAAAGCGCTCCGACTGCTCTACCGAAAATTCATAAACTATCCACGATAACAAAAACCAAGCTCATGCTTAAAATAGCGGAGCTTGGTTTTTGTTATCGCTAAATAATTATTATCTTATCATTATATTCGCAATCGTCATCACTCTCCGATGAAGAAAAAAGTTTAAACGCATACTCGTCGTATTTCTTATCAATATAATCCTTAGAATATTTACAGATCGGCATGTAATGACTCTCGCTAAGGATAAAATATTCACTCAAGGTTCGGTTAAAGGTTTTGAAAA
>CAYULZ010000216.1:0-1659 GCA_964445865.1 uncultured Lachnospiraceae bacterium
AAGCCATGCGTATCCACACTCGGTGCAGTACCAGTACTCGATGTTACCTTCCTCGGTAGCGGTAGGAGCCTTAGCCTCTACGTGTACGATCTTATGAGATACGGGAAGAATTACTGCAAGAAGATTGGTGTTCTTGGTGCAGAGCTCATCAAGCCATGCGTATCCACACTCGGTGCAGTACCAGTACTCGATGTTACCTTCCTCGAAGCATGTGGGAGCCTTAGCTGCTACATGCTCTACCTTATGTGCTACAGGGAGCATAAGGCTGAGGTATGCGATGTTGTACTTGCCTTCTGCATCGGTGAAGTAGCAGTTACAGCCTGCGCAGTACCAGTACTCGAGGTTACCCTCTTCGAAGCAGGTCGCTTCCTTAGCTGCGGTGTATACGAGCTCGTGAACGTGACCGGTTGCAGGAACAACTACATCCTCAAGAGTAGCCGAGACAGTGCACTCTGCATCAAGCCAAATGCTGCCGCACTCGGGACAATGCCAGTACTCAATGTTACCGTCTTCAGTCTCGGTAGCTTCCTTTGCTGCTACGTGCTCAACCTTGTGAGCTGCGGGAACAACAACGTCTGCTGCGTCAACCTTATTCTTACCTTCTGCATCGGTGAAGTAGCTGTCACAGCCTGCGCAGTACCAATACTCGATGTTACCGTTCTCGGTGCAGGTAGCTGCCTTTGCCTCGGTATGTACGAGCTCGTGCTTGTGCTCAGCAACAAGAGACTTACCACAAACATCACACTTGCCGTCATTGTCTTCATCTGCACACTCACTGAGAACTACCTGACATTGATCACACTTGTGATCCTTAACATTATCTACGTGAGCGTTAGTTGCGGGAATAGTCATAGGGAAGCTGCTGATCGTCTGACCGCATATGGTACAATAGACCATTGTGAAGCCGGTACCGCTGCTATTACAAGTTGCGGGGGTAACGACCATAGTTTGGGTCGAGGTCTGGAGATGCGGGCATGTCGGTGCAGGGTACTGATAGTTACAACCAGCGTTATCACACTTAAGGTCGCCATTAACATCCTCGTGAGACTTTGCGGCAATAACTATCTGACCACAGACTGTGCAAGTAACAGGAGTTTCGCAGTTACCGTCGTCTGCTGCGGGAGTGTGAGCCACAGTAACCACACCGCCAACAGGCATTACTGCAGCAGTTGTGCCAACAGCAGTTGCCTGAACAGCAGCGGAAACAGTATATGTTGCGGCAGGAGCTGCATCATTGATTGCGAAAGTAAGAGTAACCAATGTACCGGATGCTGTTACGTTATTATATGCATCACAAATGATCTTTACTCTGCCTGCGTTACCTGTGTTGCAAAATACATTCAGACCACCAAGGGAGCCGCTGATTTCAGGTTCGCTGATGCAAGTCAATACACTTGCATCATATGTTAAGGTTACATCAAGACCCGCAACACCTGTAGTGCTGTTCTGCAAATAAACAGTTAACATCACTGTTTTACCGGGACAAGCAACGGCACTCGAAACCGAAAGCGTCGCCGATTCGTTTGCAGCCGAAGCTGCAAACGGAATAATAGATGTAGTCAAGAGTAATATAACTACAATACAACAAAGTAATTTTTTCATTTTTTTCTCCTAAGATTAGTTCTTATCTTCGGCAGGGAATGCCGTAATCAATTCTGC
>CAYULZ010000217.1:0-1647 GCA_964445865.1 uncultured Lachnospiraceae bacterium
ATTGTGAATTCAGAAGGAGGGATGAAAATGAAATTGAACACAAACCAAATTGTTTCGATTTCCGAGGCGAATCAGAATTTTTCCCGTGTGGCGAGAATGACCGACAAGCACGGTGAGCTTTATATTTTCAAGAACAACAAACCCAAATATAAGTTGGTGGATATCGAGCACGATACCACGATCGAAATGACCGAAGACGAGAAGATCGACTTTGTGGCGGCGCGTATTTTGAAGCTTTACCGCCCTGCTTTTGAGGAGCTTGCAAAATGATCAAATTCAGTCAGGAAAAGGTACTCTTATTGCACAGGCTTATCACCGAGGAAACGGGCGGCGACCCGAATGTGCGCGATATAGCTCTTCTCAATAGTGCGCTCGAATCGGCGTTTGCCACGTTTGACGGCAAAGAACTCTATCCAACAAAGCAAGAAAAAGGTGCAAGACTTGGCTTTGCGCTGATTTCCAACCATGCCTTTGTGGACGGAAATAAAAGAATTGGAATGTACGTTCTTCTCACCTTCCTTGAAACCAACGGGATCAAGCTCCGCCCAACCAACGCCGAGGTCGCCCGTGTCGGTCTTGCCGTCGCGGCTGGAGAGATGAAATACGAGGAGCTGCTTGAATGGATTCTGGAGAATGAGGTATAATAAATTAAAAAGGCAATATCACCCACACGGGCGATATTGCCTTTTTCTTACCCTGCCTTTAGGGCATATTGGAAAGCATATTCTCAATGAAAATCCCATACCCCACGGTCGGATCATTGATCATAACGTGCGTCACCGCGCCGACGAGCTTGCCGTTTTGAATGATCGGGCTACCCGACATTCCCTGCACTATTCCGCCGGTTTTTTCAATGAGCGCGTCGTCCTTTATTTTTATGACGAAGCACTTTGAGCCCTCCGCGTTTTTGTTGATCGCGGAAACATCTATATTATACTTCCCTCTCGTACCGTCCGAGAGCGTGCAGACGATCTGCGCCTCCCCCTCATGGATTTCGTCTTTCGTACCGATCTTGATCCTTTCGCCACAGCCCGTAGGAAGACTTGTCAGCTTGCCGAAGATTCCGCAGTCGGTATTGCATCCGAGCGTACCGATCTTAGCCGTGCCGAAATAGCCTTTAAGCTCGCCCGGCACACCCGAGACTCCTTTTTTGACCGAGTTGATCGTAACGTTCATCACGTCGCCTTTGCTCATCTGTATAAGCTCGCCTGTCTCGCCGTCGCAGATGCCGTGTCCGAGACCGCCGAAGGAATAATCATCGGGCATAATATAGGTGACCGTGCCAATACCCGCACCACTGTCCTTAACCCATATTCCTGTTTTATATCTCTGCTCCGAGGCACACCATATAGGCGTAAGTCTGACCGTTTTCTCATCGTTTCCGCGCTTGTATGTGAGGCTTATCTCGCGTCCGCCCGACTCTTCAACTCTCCCCGTCAGGTCTTCAGCCCCCGATATTTGCTTGCCGTCTACCTTTGTTATAATATCCTTGGCCCTAATTCCCGCGAGATAGGCGGGGTTTTGGTTTTTGTTCATCCCGTCAATATCCGAAAAACCGAGCACGACCACTCCATTGGTCGAAAATTTCACTCCAAAGGGCACACCACCCAAGATCACCTCGGTTTTCCCATAGTCGCGCCGAGACTC
>CAYULZ010000218.1:0-1623 GCA_964445865.1 uncultured Lachnospiraceae bacterium
CCGGAAATACGCATATGAAAATCTGCGCGCATTGTTACCCATGCATCAATTTCCACTGATGTATCCCTCATAACATCAATCAAATTCAATATCATTTTTAAACTGTCAATATCTTTATAGAATTTGTTTCTACCGACACAATTATAGAAAATATATCCCAAAAAAGAAATAAAATTCTCTTGCCGTTGTATATTACTTTTTTCCTCATCATTATGGTATCTGTATCGGGTTTCGAGTAAAATCTCACGACATGATTTCCAACACGGTGCTTTGTCCAACCATGAGTCAAGTAGTTCTTCATCTTCAGCTATAATAATCGCTTGCATAGCTTCGATACGGTAATCCTCATTTGTACAGTTTTCGAGAATATTTCTGCAAATTTCCCGTATTTCATCAAGATGCTCTTTATATGGGCGGATGCCAATATCAATATAGCAACGGCAAAGCCATAGTCCAAAACTGAATTCTTTTGGAAATTCTTGATGAGCAATTTTGCATGATAAATAAAATTTCTCAAAATTGTTCTGAACATCCTGTATTTTCTGATAATGTGACTCAATTCTTTTCTGCATAGATTCCCTATCTGTTCCGAAAAGTATATCCGTCGAAATATTGAAAAAACATGCAATCTTAGGAATCAACTCCATATCAGGATAGGCTTGACCGTTTTCCCAACGGCTGACAGACTGATATGTCACTCCAACAGCCGTAGCAAGTTCTTCTTGTGTAATATTCCGTTCACGGCGAAGGCTACGAATTACATTTGAAATTGGTAAAATCATTGTACTCTATCTCCTGTAAATTAAACTCAGTTGATCAACCTGTATCTACATTATACGAATTATACTCTAAAAAAGCAATAAGCAGATACGTGCAGTGAACTCACTCAATGCGTGCATTTTTCAATCGTTTCGTGTGGGTTGATAAACGTTTCCTCCATAGTGGAGACCGTGTTAAGATGTAATTTTGCCATGATTTTGTGACCTCTTGCTTTTGGATTTTTATGCAAAAAATCAAGCGTACACGCAAAACCTCAAAAAATAGTAAAAACCCTTGAATTACTTGTAATTCAAGGGTTTTGGCTATGGGCTACAAAAATGATATTATTGCTACTTTTGCGTATGAATTCGAACCCTTGCATATAAATCAAAATCATCCGCAAAACGCTTTGCTTATACATTGGCAATCAGGGTGGTAAGGGATTTTCTCTGGCCTTCGGTAGGCTCCTTCAGTTTGCCGTTCTTTAGGAGCGTTGTAACGCAGTGTAACAAGAACCATCCGTCAGAGTGGAATACAAACTGCAATTCATACGATTTTATCTTTCTAAGGTGTGCAGGAACCGATTCCAGTACAGCCTCGGCATAAGGTGCCTTCAGCGCCTCAAAGTCTGTTTGGTACTTTTCTTTAATACGATCACCTATAGCAAGGAGTTTATTCTGAATTTCTTTATTGGCAAGAATAACAATCTGCCACGCAGACTTAAAGTGGCCGTCATAATCACCATTAGTTTTAATATAGCCACGTTCTACAAGCCATGCGTAATCGTATTTTGACAAGGCATTATCATCCTCAAAATTATAAAAAGTAATAACCTTTTCACACTCATTCGGAAAGTTTCTTTCC
>CAYULZ010000219.1:0-1609 GCA_964445865.1 uncultured Lachnospiraceae bacterium
GCTCGTATTTTTTGATCAACTTTTTGATGTCGCCCGTTTCCTTGTCGCACATCACGGCAAGCTGCTGGGGGGTGAGGGTCGCGTTGTCCTCAAGTAATTTTAAAATGATATCCATTTGTCATACCTCCTTATTGGGTGTGGCATTTAGCTTGATTTTGGTTAAAATTTCATCATAGGTAAGACCGTACTTTGCCGCAATGTCACGTGCATAGCTCTTACCGTCGGGCTTGGTGCGCAGGATGCGGAAGGAACGCTTGCCCTCGCCCTCAATGCCCGCCACCAGTGTGTCGATCGCCACGCCCCCGGCGGGTACGGTGCGCGCGTTGATCGCGTCGATCTCCTGTGCCAGCTGGTGCAGGTGGGTGGAAAAGACGCAGCGGCATTTTGCCATGGAAAGGCCTGATAAGACCTCAGCAGCAATGTAGGAAGCCTCAAAGGAGCCCGTTGAGGAAAAGGTTTCGTCAAGCAGAACAAGGCTTTCCTCACTCACCTCGGCAAAGATCTCGCCAAGGCGCGCACATTCCTCACCAAGGCGACCCTTATCGATGGTATCCTCAGCCCCCGTTGGGAAATGGGTAAAGATCTTATCCACGGGACTAAGCACCGCCTTCTCGGCAGGGACGGGCAGACCCAGCTGCGCCATTGCCTGTATCAGTCCTACCGCGCAGGTCACAACCGATTTGCCGCCGCGGTTGGGGCCTGTCAACACGTAAATGCCCGCATTTTCATCAAAATCAATGTCGTTTGTTACCATTTTGTCGTCGGTCTTCAGCGCCACCGCGGGGTTGTAAAAGCCCGTCGCGCAAAAGGCGTGTGCCTTTGCGGGCAGGATCTCGGGAACCGTGACTGTGCCCCCCTTGATCCGCAGGGCGCGAATGAGGTTCGTGCCCTTTACCAGCAGCTCGAATTCGGGCAAAAGGTTCAGGAGAAAATCGGTGTTTTCAAGCACGTAGGTCTGTACGATCTTTTTCCAGGAGCGCAGAGAATGGCGGTATACGTCATTGATGGCGGAATTAAAGGCAAGCGAGAGGGCGGTCTTTTGGTTTTCGGTCTGCTTTTTGCCAAAGGGCACCAGCTCTGCAATGCAGGTGTATTCATCATCCTTAAAGTTCAGGCGCAGGATCTTTTGCAGTGTATCGCCCGAGCGGAAGGGCTCGGGATTGATGGCAAGCACGCCCGCATCGCGCGGGCGGAGCTGTGCGTCAAGGTTGACGCCAACCGTTACACTTTTGATATCGCGCACGCGGCTCGTCAGCTCCGAGAGGCGGTCGTTGAGCTCTGCGTAATAGTCGCTTTCCACCAGCTTGCAAATGTGCTCACAAAGAGCGGTCAGCGCACGGCTTGCATAACTCTTTTTGTCCTTGCAAAAGCCCTGGTACAGCACGTCGATGCTCGAAATGTACAGTTCGATCTCGGTAATGCCCGAAAGATAATCGGCGGTGTCACCGCTATCGGTTTCCAGACGACGGAGCTCCATAATGTCATGGAGAATGGGGATCAGCTTGCCAAAGGTCTGCGTGATCTCCTCGTTGGCGAGAAGGTCGGCAAAAACCGCCTCGCGATAGCGGATCACCTCGGGATCCTTGGTGATAAATTCTGAAATAGAGGC
>CAYULZ010000220.1:0-1592 GCA_964445865.1 uncultured Lachnospiraceae bacterium
AGGAAACAAAATAGAATGCACATAAAAATTCTCCGCCTTACCGATAAACGGTGAGACGGAGAATTTTTTAATCAAACATCAATTTCAGGAACAGACCGCCTTGTACGGTTCTGTTCTGGAAACCGCGCATATGCGACGTGTCGGTGTAGTACCAGTCGGTCATGGGCACCCTTGTGCGCATGGTGCTGTACGCTTTGTGCAGGAGATCGACGAAGAATTCGAAATCCTCTCTGTTTTCGGTCAGGCAGGCTACCCAGAGCAACCAGTCGGACTTGGTGTATTTTTCACGGGTGTCGAGGGGAACGCCGTAGGGGAGAGCTTCCCTCTTGTAGCGTTCGATCTCGCCCTTGTAGAATTCTTCGGGGAAGAGATCGGTATTCCACAGCTTATCCCAAACGGAGTTATACTTAAGACTGAAGGTGCCTTCTCTGTCAAAGGCAAGACGGTAGCTTCCGTCGGGATTTTTGGAGCGCTCACAGATAGAGATGGCGTATTTCTTTGCTACCTCCGACACACGCTTGGCTTCGGAATCTTTACCGAGCGCATTGAGAATATCGGAAAATCCCGCGAGGCCCATTACCGCCTTGATTGCGAGATTGCAGTTATGTGAGAGGTGACCGGCAAAGTCGTCGGTGCAAAGCTGATGCTCGGGATCTTCGCCGTATTCTTCAAGGTAATTGCTCCATTTGGCCAAAAGTTCAAAGTTCTCCTTGGCAAAGGCATAGTCCTTCTCGGCTTTGCAGATGGCAGCGACCAGAATGATCATATTACCGCATTCTTCGACCGGCATTTGGTTTTCGAGTGTCTTTGTCCAATAAGCCTGACCGTTCACGAAAGGATAGCATCCGGCATCGTGAGGAGCAAAGTCCCAATTCCACTCATTACTGTTTGCGTATCTGAAGATAGGTCGGAGCATGCCCTTGAGGAGTTCGGTATTATAATAAAGATAGAGAGGCGAGCTGGGGTAGGTAACATCAACGGTTGCGGCACATCCGTTGGAGAAGCATTCCTTTGAAATATAAATATTATTTCCGTCCGGATCGACTGCAAGCTTGTGTGCCGCCATTACCTGTCGGTAGGCAAGAGCCAACAGCTCGGCGTATTTGGAACCGCCCTTGGCGGTTGCGTCTGCCGTAAGTTCGGCAGAGAACGCGTCGCATTCGGATTTTAGCGACTCATATTCTTCGGCAGCTTCTGCGATTGCCGCCTCTATGGTCTTTCCGCCCTTTTTCCAATATGCTTTTATGGGTTGTTCAAAATACATAATGCTGTCTATGTCATCATAGGCGAGCAGGAAAAGGGTATCGTTTTTCAGTTCAGTCTCGGCATATACAGCGTAAAGATCGTTAAAGACCTCATTTCCGCAGCAGGCGTTTCCGCGGACGCCCAAATAAAGATATCCCCAATCAATGCGCACGTCGTCGCCGCAGCGCCACAGAATCTTCTGATCGCCTTTTCCCATTCTAACAGCCGTTACACCGTTGATATTCACGGGCTCGGAATATGCACGTCCTTCCCCGGCTTTGTTGAGTACAAGTTCTTCACTGCAGGACAGCTTTGCTGAAACGCTGTGTTCTGCACCGTCGGTGCTG
>CAYULZ010000221.1:0-1589 GCA_964445865.1 uncultured Lachnospiraceae bacterium
CGTTAAGAGTATCACGCTAAGCTCCAAGCCTTTTTTATATCAATCGCGACATCCGCATCGGCCGCTGCCGCCGATGGGGTGGTCACCGTTACTTGCCGCGAGGCCGGGCGGGCAAAATTCCGCGCTCGGGAAGGCCATGCTACGGAAGATCGAGCAAGGATCGTCCTCCTCGGCCGTTACGCATTCCTTATCGGGCACACAGTATTCGGTCGCCTGCACAAGATACTGCGCGGGACGAACGATACGAACGACCGAAAACAGACCGAGAGATACGGTCAGATAACGGCCGTCGCTGTCGTTGAGACCTCCGCCGAGATTGCGGGAGATCTGCTCGGGAATATCGTCGCAGCAACAACAGCACTTGCAGCAGGGATCCTCGGCTTCACGCACTCGGCTGTTCAAAATGATGGGATCGACGACCTCTACAATAGCAGTAGGCACGTTTTTTGTCGAGCAGCAGGGCTCGGGAACGGTACAATAGTCATTGTCCGAGGGATTGCTCTTGAACACGCTGACGTTGCTCTCACTGCCGTACAGAATGACCTTCTTTTCCAGAACGGCTACGCCCTCAAACTCCTGACTCCGCCCGCCGCAAAGGCAGGCCTCAAAGGTCAGCTTAATATAAAATTTGATCGTTACGGCGTAAAAGCCGCGATTGAACTTGACCGGATCGATACCGATGTAGGTCCACGTAATGCAGGCATTTTTCGCACGAACGTTGGTGGTATGCTCAATGATATCGTTTCCAAAGTCCGTCAAAATAACCTTGACATCTTCAAAACAGTCACGGTCACGGCAGGAATCCAAGATCCGATTGGTCTCAATAGAAACCGTTTCCGATCTCGAATTCATTCTGTCAGAAGAACCGCACGTTAATCTGTTATCTGCCATAAATGAATGAATCCTCCTCAATAATGAATCAGAGCAAATGCTCCTTCGTTCCTATCATATGCAAAAAAATGCGCCGTGACAATGCGATGGAAATAAAATCGGAATAAAAAATTGTAAATAATTTAACTTATTTGAAAGAACCTCTTGCAAAAGCGGGAAAAATGTATTAAAATATATAGAGTAATATTTCATTACGCATTTTGTGGGGGATTTATGAACACCATAGGCTTTGATAACGACAAATATATAAAACTGCAGTCGCAAAAGATCATAGAGCGAATTTCGAGCTTCGGCGGCAAGCTTTATCTGGAGTTCGGCGGCAAGCTTTTCGACGATTTCCATGCGTCTCGCGTGCTTCCCGGCTTCTGCCCCGACAGTAAGATCAAGATGCTGCTCAGCATGAAGGAGGACGCCGAGGTCATCATCGTCGTCTCCGCTCCCTCGATCGAACAGAATAAGATCCGCGGCGACCTTGGTATCTCCTACGACATGGACGCGCTCCGTCTGATCGACGCCTTCACCGAGATCGGTCTTTACGTCGGCGGCGTAGTCGTGACGCAGTATGCCCAGCAGTCTGCCGCCGATGCCTTCATCAAGCGCTTGAAGAACCTCGGCGTCAAGGTCTACCGCCACTATAACATTGATGGCTATCCCACGAACGTCCGCAAGATCGTCAGCGACGAGGGCTACGGAAAGAA
>CAYULZ010000222.1:0-1584 GCA_964445865.1 uncultured Lachnospiraceae bacterium
AGTCCACCAAGGGCGGCGAGATCCGAGTTGAAATTTGCTCCAAGTGCCATCCCTTCTTCACGGGCAAGCAGAAGTTTGTCGATGTCGGCGGACGTGTAGATAAGTTCAAGAAGAGACTTGCGAACTCGGGTCGATAAGATTTACGAACTTGATTTGCAAAAGAGGCGGTTACGTGCAAAGCACGACCGCCTCTCTTTGTTGTTTTCGGAGGAAATACCATGGAAAAGGAAAAAATATTACCCGACCGCACCGTCCTCGTCGGCGTCGTTCGTGACCGCGAGACACAAGAGGCGGTCGACAAGAGCCTGGACGAGCTCGAGGGACTTCTCAAAACGGCCGGCGGCGAATGTGTCGCTCGTCTGACGCAAAATAAGGATACGCCCGACGTCCGTACGGTCATCGGCAGCGGCAAGGCGGCCGAGCTCGCCTATCTGTGCGCGATCCACGACGTCTCGCTCGTTGTCTTTGACTGCGAGCTTTCCCCCTCGCAGATCCGCAACGTCGAGGATATCGTCGGCGACAAGGTGCGTGTCATCGACCGCTCGATGCTCATTCTTGACATTTTCGCCCTCCACGCCGTTACGGGCGAGGGCAAGCTCCAGGTCGAGCTCGCACAGCTCAAATACAGCGCTCCCCGTCTGACGGGACACGGCACGGAGCTCTCGCGTCTCGGCGGCGGCATCGGTACGCGTGGTCCCGGTGAGTCGCGCCTCGAGATGGATCGCCGTCATATGAGCCGCCGCATTCACGCGCTCGAGGCGCAGATCGCCGAGATGGAGAAAAACCGCCGCACCATGCGCGCCGCACGCGACCGAAGCGGTATTCCCGAGGTCGCCATCGTCGGTTACACGAACGCCGGCAAGTCGACCCTGCTCAACCGTCTGACCGACGCGGGAATCTTGGCCGAGGACAAGCTCTTCGCGACACTCGATCCCACCACGCGTAAGTATACCCTTCCCTCGGGCGAGTCGATCCTGCTGACCGACACGGTCGGCTTCATCAACAAGCTCCCCCACCATCTGGTCAGCGCGTTCCGCTCGACGCTGGAGGAGGTCTGCCACGCGGACATTCTGCTCATTCTGACCGACGCGTCGGACGAGAATTTCCGCGATCAGCTCGCCGTCACCGAGCAGCTGCTCGCCGATCTGGGCGCTGGTGATAAGCCGACGCTTTACGTCTTTAACAAGTGCGACCGCGGCATGGCCGAGCACGGACGAATCGGCGTGGCGGCCGAGGCCGAAAATATCGCGTACATCTCTGCCCTGACGGGTCAGGGACTCGCGCAAATGATTGAAAAGCTCGACACCATGGTCACCGCGGACAAGCGTCGCGTGACCTACGTCATCCCCAACCGCGAGGCGGGCGAGCTCAACACGCTGTATCGTCTGGCGACCGTCGAGAGCGTTGACTACGGCGCCGAGGCGATCACCGTCGTCGCACTCGCCGATGCGCGGGCACGCGGCACGCTTCGCCGCTTCGCCGTGGACGATCCGATTACGGATGAAGAAGAATAATAATAAAAGAAGCCGACTCATGTTAGCTGATGTCCGCAAACGCAGGTTTCAAAAATAACAAGTGGTAAAG
>CAYULZ010000223.1:0-1569 GCA_964445865.1 uncultured Lachnospiraceae bacterium
GACCTGCTCCATAATGGGCTGCGCGCCGGTAACGGGATCCATTTCCATGACCATAACGTCCTTCATATACTCGTTCCAGCGATCCACCACGGGAGAGGACGCCTGCGTTTTAGCGGCGAAATCCCTGCCCTTCTCGCACTCGTAGTAGCCGAAGAGGGTGTCCCCCACGTTCCAAATGGTGTAGTTTTTGATGCCCGCCGCCTTCAGTACCTCAACCAACTCAGGCCATATCTCATCGTGACGGCGAACGTACTCCGCCTTCTTTCCTTCAAGTATTCTTGCAGTCCATGCGTATCTTTCCATTTCATTTTTTCCTTTCTATGTATAAAAATTTTTTATTTTAAGAATTTTTCCTGCCCCTCGCCGTACTTTTTCCATGCTTCAAAGCGACTAACTACTCTATATTCAAAATTACTCCATAAAAGCATTGGGTAATACAACTCATTAGGAGGAATAACCTCATTTTCAGGATGCGGTATTTCGGACAGATTACCAATATACTTTATTTCATCATCAGGATATTCGCTGTGAGGTGAATCCAGAAGATGAAGGTAGCATCTCTCTATCCCAAAGAGCAGAAATACTGAGCGTTCTATAACCATCTGCGGCTCTTCGGGCAGTTCTTTATCGAAGCAAAGCAAAAGATATGCGGTAACGTCATTTTTCTTAACCGAAGCCTTCTTTACGTCAACACAATAAATAATAGCATAACAACCGTCTATCCCAGCGTTTTTGGCATCCTTGCTCTTCAATCGATAGGCGTACAGATCGCCCGACTTCCAGTTTTTTGAACCGAGCTTACCTGCGGAAGTCGCTTTTTTCTTTTTCGGAACGATCGGTATCCACTTTAGTAGAGCGTCAAGCGCCTCTATCACCGTGTCGGCATCGTCCTCCCATGCCTCTCTTATCTTATCGGCAGAAATCCCCTCGACGGTTTTTCTGTAGACATCGGATTTTATACCGTTGGTCAAAGCCAGCCAGTATGCGGACATCTGCACAATAATGCGCTCGCCTTCCTCTCCCTCATAGCACTCAAGTGTTTCCTTCAGTGCGCTTTTCAGAGCTGAAGCCTTACTCTTTTCTTCCTTCAGTTCATCAAACAGATCGCTTAATTCAAGCGATATACTGTTTAATTCAAAAAAATCCTTTAGGTTCATATTAACCTCGCTTTCAGTATTCGGTTATCTCGCCGATCTTCTCAACGATAACAGCCTTGATCTTTTCGGCGCTTTCGCTATTATTAAACGGAATAACAAGCTGACCGTTAATATACTCCTTCATAGTAAGATCATGTTTCCTGACCGTCTTTTTCGCGCTATCGCAATCATGTTTTTCTTGGGATAACATCAGCGTTTTAAAACCTCTGGAGTTAGCGGTAATATATGCAAAGCCGACGCTTCCCCAGGGAACGTACACCTGCCTTTTGGAGCTGCCGCCGTAGAAATATATACCGTCGTCAACAAAAACCAAAAACGTGTTCAAATACCGATGGCAGCCCCACGCGCACCATACGCCGAGCAAAGCCAAAATAGCGAACATTACAGCAAGAGATACGCTTTTTTCACCAAG
>CAYULZ010000224.1:0-1562 GCA_964445865.1 uncultured Lachnospiraceae bacterium
GGCTTGGGCAGCATGATCCGCCGCGCAGCTGTACCCATTCTTGCTACCCCTCTGATAGGTGGCCTTGCAGCTAGGCTGATGCTCGCCGTACCGGATGCCCGTGAGCATCGGGCGTTGCGCATTCCGATGTGGGGATACATGCTCTTTCTGATTGCCTGCTGGACGCCGCTGCTGCTCGCCTATTATCCGGGCATGATGAACTACGACGTATTCATTGAATACGGCCAGTTTCTGGGTGGGTGGAATGACCGTCACCCGATGCTCTACCTGGTTTTCACCTATGCGTTCTATCGCCTCGGTCTGATCTTCGGCCAACAGACGCTTGCCATGCTTGCGGTATCCGTGCTACGCATGGTTACCTTTGCCGCAGCGCTCGCCTACGCCTGCCACTTCCTGCAGCGCAGACGTGTGCCCGCATGGCTGCTCGCGCTGATCACCGCAGGCTTTGGCCTGCTCCCCATTTTCTCAGCCATGGCCGTATCTTCCGCAAAGGACACTCCCTTTGCCGCGGCGCTGCTCGTACTTTCCCTACTCTGCTGGGAAGCACTTGAACACCCGGAAGCATTCTTTGCCAGTAAACGTCGAAAGTTCGTCTTCGTGATCATGATCGTTCTCACCTGGCATATGCGCAAAAACGGCATCGCTGCGCTGATTCTGCTGCCAGCTGTGATCATCGCTCTGCGCGGCTTCCGTGTCCGGATGGCTTGCCTGAGCGCAATCGGCATTGCGTTGTCCCTGCTTATCGGCATCGCGATGGACGTCATCCTCCAGCCATGGGCTCAGCCCTCCTTCCAGCTGTACAGCCTGCCCGCTCAGCAGCTGGTGCGCGCATACAACTACGGCGATTTGTCCGCCGAGGAGAAAGCCGACATTGAGAGCTGGTATATCGATAAGCTGGGTCTTATCTGCCGTCCGCATCTGGCAGACGGCGCTAAAGGCTACCTGAATGAGGAACGGCTGAATACTTCCTCCGATGAATTCATGGCGTTATGGGCACGCATCGGAAAGAAATGCCCGCGCATTTATACCGAAGCCTTCCTGATGCTCAATCAGGGGCTTTGGTACCCGGATGATCTGACACACTCCGCAATTTATGATACATCATGGACCGTTGACGGCTATCTTCAAACACAGCTGTACGATATGAGCAGCTACAACATTCATACCAGCAGTTACATCCCCCGTCTGCAACAATTCTTTGATAAGGTCGTCATACACAATAGCTACCAGAAATACCCGATTCTCCCCATTCTTTTCTGCACAGCTACACCGCTTTGGATGATTCTCTTTGTCTGCGCAATGCTGACTGCTCGCAAGAAAACACGGTATACCAGTGTTGGATATGGCGTGTTTGGCCTGACGATTTCCTATCTGTTTGGCCCGTGTACGCTGCCGCGCTACGTGCTGCCATCCTTCTGCTTGGCTCCTGTGCTGCTGGCACTGGCATGTTTCACAAATCAACAAACTGAATAAGCAAAAGGGCTGAGAATTCCCCATTCTCAGCCCTTATTTTTGCAGGATTTTATTGACAAAATGCCACCCATTGTTCTATACTGGGCACA
>CAYULZ010000225.1:0-1561 GCA_964445865.1 uncultured Lachnospiraceae bacterium
TTCCGCTGGGCGAACGGCACGAAACGGCGCCCGATCCCTCCTCCGATCTCCAAACGAACGAAGCCCTTCTCGCCGCATTCGTCAAAGCCGCGCCCCTCCAAACAACCGCTGAACGCATACCTGCCCCGCTCGTCCAACTTATTTTCGCTGTACGAGTGGATATGCCCAAGCGCCAGATAATCGATATTTTTATCCGCGAGTTTGTTCAAGTTGATCTTATCCGCGCCGGAAACGGAAGCGGTCTGCCCATGCAGCATGACGATATTTTTTCTACGTTCGTCAAGCTTGAGCGTGCTGTACAGCGAAAGCGCGTTCTCGCGCGAAAGCTCCAAACCGCAGATATAAACGCCGTCGTAATCGTAGCCCGTCCATTCCTCGGAAAAGGTCTTTAAGTTTTCGATCCCACCCTCCACGTATGACTCTTCGCCGTCGTGGTTGCCGCGAAGGTATAAAAAGTCGATCTCGGGATTACCTTTCACGACGTCGTAGAAAAATTCTTTGTCCCGTTTTAACGGGCGGTCGGAATCAAAGACGTCGCCCGCGAGCAAAATCGCGCGCACGCCCTCTTTTTTCGCGTACTCCACCATACGGTGAAAGGTCTTTCGCACCTCGCCGCGGCGTTCCTCCGCCTTATCTTTGGGAAGTTTCGCTTCCATTTTCGACCCCAAATGCACGTCGGCGCAATGGATCAGTTTCAACATATTTTTTCTCCTTTTACACTAACTCATCAAATACATACCCTAATCGTTCGCTTCCCAACGCTCGTTTTTCCAAAGATATTCTTCAGGAATTTTCTTGGCGTAGGGGCTGGGAAAGAGCTCGTCTCTCCCGTTGTAAGCGGCTTTCGTCAGAATGAGCTTTTTCTTCGCGCGGCTGATCGCCACGTAAAAAACTTTCTTTTCTTCCTCTTCCGTTTTCTCTCCTTTGGAGAAAAAGTTGGGAAAGTTCCGATCGTCCGCGCCCGCTAAGATCACGGTGTCGAACTCGCACCCTTTCGCCTGATGCACGGTGAGGAGCGGGATCGCGTTTTGCTTGGCAAAGAATACGTCCGCGCGAGAAGCGGAAAGATCCGCGTTCAAAACGTACTCCCGTAAAAAATCTTCCGTTTTTTCCGCGCTTACGCCGCGGAAATGGCTAAGTAACAAATCCAAAGCCCGCTGATCGGCAAGGCTCGGATATTTCTTTCGGATCATCATTTTGTCAATGATAAACGAAACCGTTTCTTCCGCGTTCGCGGTTTTTATTTTTTCTTTCAATTCCGTCAAAAAGCCGTACAGCTTTTCAAATTTTTCTCTATGTTTTTCGAAAACCTTGCGCCGTTCGAGGTTAGCAGGTATGAGATAATCCAAGATCAACCGCTGCAAAACCTTCCCCGTCGCCACGATATCGCCGTACGCGTTGTGCGCCGCTTCGTTGACGATCCCGTATTTGAAACACAGGGTGGAAAGACGGAAATCGGGGAGCTCAGCGTGGAACTCCTTCGCGATCGCAAGCGTATCGTACTCCGCGAGTATATCGAGCGGCGGCAAGCCGTTCTCTTTTAGCTGACGTTTGATAAGCG
>CAYULZ010000226.1:0-1557 GCA_964445865.1 uncultured Lachnospiraceae bacterium
GTGGAAATAGCATTACGCTTAAGGCAATACACAACGGCTCCGAGATTACTCTCGAGGCGCGGCCGACACTCGTAGACGGAGAATATAAGCTCGGGCTCTCTCTTCGCGACGGGGCCGTCGGGATTGGCACCGTTACCTTCGTTGACCCCGAGACGGGGCTGTTTGGCGGTCTGGGACACGGAATTTGCGACTCCGAAAGCGGTGATATCGTTGAGCTTGAATCGGGGGATATCTCGGGTGTTATCCTCGGCGGAATTCACAAGGGCGAATGCGGCAAGCCCGGAGAGCTCTCGGGAATTCTGACAGGTGAGGACAAGGGCGACCTTACCGAAAACTGTGAGTGCGGTGTTTTCGGTGTTGTGACTAACCCCAAGGCGTATGGCGGCGAGTGTCTGCCCGTCGGCACGAGAGATGAGCTTCACGAGGGTGAGGCAACGGTTTACTCCACCCTGAAGAACGGCACGAGGGGCGAGTATAAAATAGAAATTTACGACATCGACCGAACGAGCGAGGGCTCAAAGTCCTTCCGTATCCGCGTTACCGACCCGACTCTCATAGCCCTCACAGGCGGCATAGTCCGCGGAATGTCGGGCAGCCCGATAATCCAAGACGGCAAGCTCGTGGGAGCTGTCACCCATGTATTAGTAGTAAACCCAACCGAGGGGTATGGAATTTTCATAGAGAATATGCTGAATGCGGCTGAAAGTCAGGCTCTGCCAAAAGCGGCTTAATTTTAAAATTCGGACATTTTATACAGATGTCCGAATTTTCTATTGACTTTTAGGGAACAATGTGTTAAAATATTTACAAATTAGTTCCCTAAAGGAGAGATAATGGATACCGTTAAAATAAACGAACTGCTACGACAAAAAGCCGATTTGACAGCAAGGCTTAATCTATTACCCTATGATGGGACTCCGGAAATTAAAGAAAACAGCAGCGGAAAATATTTGTATGTAAGAAAGCGAGAGTCCGGAAAATTAAAAAGCACCTACGTTGGAACCTTTAGCGACGAGCTTTACGCAGCACTACTCCGATACTCCAAGGAAGCGCGTGAGCTTCGTAAATCCATACGCAAAACCGAAAAAGAGCTTGCGTTACACGGATACGAAAATGGCGAGCTTTCGCCCGAGGTGATTATAAATCTCGATTTTGCACGAGCAAATATGAAATCAAATATATACGACCAAGCTGTGCTTGAAGGGGTTGCAACTACGTTTCCGCAAACAGAAACAATTATAGACGGCGGTATAGTAAACGGAGTTAGCTCTCTTGATGTGCAAAAAATACTTAATTTGAAGCATGCTTGGGAGTTTATTCTTGACAAGGACGTTTTGCGTTCAAAATCGGATTTGTACGTTTTGTCGTATATTGCAAGACTTGTAAACGAAGGCTTTTATATTGAAGGCGGAAGGCTTCGCGGAGTTCCCGTTAAAATCGGTGGGTCAAGCTATACCCCACCGTTACCGATTGAGGCTGACGTTAAGGAAGCTATCGAAAACATTGCGAGCGCAAACGAAGACTCTGCCGACATTGCAATATCTCTCTGCCTTTACT
>CAYULZ010000227.1:0-1538 GCA_964445865.1 uncultured Lachnospiraceae bacterium
GAATCGTATTTGGCAAACCGAGCCGCAAGGGATACCGTAGCGTATTTGATGCCGATCGGCATTACATCAAACCGAGCAGTTAAGCTATACCAAGAATACGGGAGCAAAACCATAGAAACGGTCAAAAATCACCCGTATTGTTTGTGTGATTTGGCGGGAATAGGTTTTGTAACTGCGGACGATATTGCTCGAAAAATCGGTTTGGACAAGCTATCACCGAAACGCGCGGACGCGGCGTTATTGCACACGTTAAAAGAATCGGAAACCAAAGGGGATTTGTGTTTGGAAAAGCATGATTTCATTAAAAAAGCGTTAAAGCTTTTGAATACACCCGAATTTACGGTAGAAATGCTGGCGGTTCGGGCTGCTCATTTGGTTCAAGCGAAAAAAATAGTCGTGTACGACGAATACGTTTATGGCGCAAAAGCGGCGAAAGCGGAAACGGAGCTTGCCGAGTTGGTCAAAAAACAGCTTACGAGTATGCACGGAAAACGCTATGTAGATTTGGACTTGGAAATCGAAAGAGAAGAGCGTAAGCTTGGCGTTCGGTTTGCGCAGGAACAAAAGCAGGCGATAAAAACGGCGCTTACGAGCAGTTTATCGATTATAACAGGCGGTCCTGGTACGGGCAAAACAATGATACAAACAGCGATATTGGATATTTATTCCAAAAACTATCCTACGGCAGATATCCGTTGTTGTGCGCCTACGGGCAGAGCGGCGAGAAGAATGGAGCAATCTACCAAACGTATGGCTACAACGATACATAAGCTATTAAATCTGTTTGCCGACGATGACGGTAAGTTTGGGGAACCAAGCGATTGTAAGGCGGATTTGGTTTTAGTAGACGAAGTATCGATGTTGGACGTGTATTTGGCGAACGCGTTATTCAAAGCGATGAAAACAGGTACGCAGCTTATCTTGATAGGCGACGCCGATCAACTCCCGTCCGTTGGACCGGGCGCGGTGTTGAGTGAATTGATAGGAAGCGGAATTGTGCCTGTTGTACGCTTGGAAAAGGTGTTTCGTCAAAACTTCGGCAGTAGGATTGCAATTAACGCAAAGCTTATCCGACACGGTGGTTTGAATTTGGAATACGGCGACGATTTTCTGTTTGTGGATTCGTCGTCATTATCGGAGTCGGCAAAGAAAATCGTGGAGTTGTATTCGGGCGAGGTAGATAAACACGGCTTGGATAACGTCACGGTTTTAAGTCCACTTCGGCAAAAAACGGAAACGGGAGTCGATACGCTTAACAAAGAATTACAAAAAAGGCTCAATCCCGCAAGGAAAGGGTGTAAGGAAATTGTTATCGGAGAAAGGATATTCCGTGTCGGGGATAAAGTTATGCAAATGCAAAACAGTAATGAAATCAATAACGGGGACGTGGGTTATATCAAGGATATAAACATCTATGGTACGGACGCGTCCGTAATTATTGATTTTGGGGACGATAGGACGGTGGAATATAACGCAAATACAATGCGAAAAGTGGATTTGGGTTATGCGTCTACCGTTCATAAGTCGCAAGGTAGTGA
>CAYULZ010000228.1:0-1535 GCA_964445865.1 uncultured Lachnospiraceae bacterium
AGAATCTGTGGATACAGACCAGTCTGGCTCTAAGGTTACCAGATGGATGTACATATGATCCAGTGCATAACCGGAAGCCTGATCATCAACACGTACTGGGTCCCAGGTAAAGAATGTGGAACCGGTCTGAGTCATAACCCATGGACGGGTAGCATTCTGAGATGCATCAAGATAGGAGAAATCTTCCCATCTCTGGTTAGCAGTAACAGTCTCTGGATCGATCAGTGCATTGTATGGACGACCAGACAGAGCAATGTATAATGGATGCATGTAAGCCATCTCTTCTACAACGTACTTCTCTGCTACGCCATAAGTATCTACATAGTGATCAGTTGTTGCTGCAGCACCTGCCTCAACTAACTCATCCAGCTTAGGATCGTTCATACCAAGGTTGTTGGTATCGCCCTGGCTGTGCCAGATACCACGGCAGCCGTAATCTGGGGTACCTACTGGATTAGCCCAGCTTGCGATAGAGATATCGAAGTTACCGCCCTTCTGCTGCTGTCTCATGGTTGCGCTGTCTGCTGCTGCGGTCATCTCTACATTGAAGCCTGCCTTGGTCAGCTGATCACGAACCACGTTAGCGATCATCTCATCACTGCTGGTGTACAGTAAATTTAAGTCTACTGGCTTAATCTCAACACCTGCGTTTGGATCTGCCTCTGTAGGGCCTGCCTAAGCTGCTGCAGTAGTAGCTGCTGCGCTGGTAGTGTCACTCTTAGTCTGAACGTTACCACATCCAGTCAGAGAAGATGCAACCATAGCTGCACATAAAGACACTGCTACTAAGTTTCTTTTTTTCATAGTTATTTCCTCCTTAGAGATTTATTGTTAACCGGGGATATCCCCCGGCTAAAACCATATTAATTTGCTACTCCCGGCGTGTCTTCTTGTCTGCCCTACGGTCAGCCAAGAAACATCGGATATTTATCGGAACTTCAGCTTACCCTCGATCATCTCCTGGGTTCTGTGACATGCCACAAAATGTCCTGGCTGAGCCTCCTCAAACTTCGGATTCTCATGGAGACACTGCTCTGTTGCGAATGGACATCTTGCTGCAAAACGACAGCCCGGCTTTGGATTCACTGGGGAACCGATCTCGCCGGTTAAGATGATCTTCTCTTTCTTCTCTTTGATGTTAACAGATGGAATCGCAGAGAGAAGAGCAACCGTATATGGGTGTAATGGATTCTTGAAGATCTCGGTCTTAGATGCCTTCTCGATCATCTGTCCTAAGTACATAACACCGATGTTGGTGGAGATGTGCTTGATAACGGACATATCATGGGAGATGAAGATGTAGGTCAGACCTAACTGCTCCTGAAGCTCCATCAGCAGATTGATAACCTGTGCCTGTACAGATACGTCCAGCGCACTTACAGGCTCGTCGCAGACGATGAACTTTGGATTCAGCGCCAGTGCACGTGCGATAACCACACGCTGACGACGTCCGCCGTCGAATTCGTGAGGATACATATTGAACATACGATGGGAAAGTCCACATAAGTCCATCAGCTCCTCTACTCTTTCTCTGC
>CAYULZ010000229.1:0-1513 GCA_964445865.1 uncultured Lachnospiraceae bacterium
GCCCGACGATGATTCCGTTAAGGCAGCCAATCTTTCCGCCATCTCCGGTATCTATCGGGGATATGATGGGACAGCGGTAGCCAATGCAACAGATTACGATATTGCATCGCTATTGGATGATACCATTGAGATGCCCAAATTTGAAAAGGGCAAGCCTGCCATTCTGATCTATCATACCCATACCACCGAATGTTATCGCAATGAGGAAGGGATCAGCAATACCACCGATGAGAGCAAAAATGTGGTGGCGGTAGGGGAGCGGATGGCGGAGATATTTCGTGCGGCAGGGTATGAGACGATCCATTTAAAGGAGGTCTTTAACCAGCCTCAATTCAGCGGAGCTTACGGGCGCTCCATGGCGGCAGTGGAGAAGGTTCTCAGGGAAAATCCCTCCATCAAGGTGGTGTTGGATGTCCATCGGGATGCCATCTCCAGCGGCGGTGTGGATTATTATCCGGTGACTAAGGTGGCAGGAAGAGAGGCGGCTCAGGTGATGCTTGTATGCGGTACCGGTGCCAATGGTCTCTCCCATCCCAATTGGGAAAAGAATTTTACATATGCCCTGGAACTTTCCCGGAAAATGGGGGAACTTTATGGGGAATTTTCTCGCCCGGTCAATCTGCGCAAGGATCGGTTCAATACCCACTTTACGCCCCATACCCTTCTTCTGGAGATGGGAAGCGCCGCCAATACCCTAGATCAGGCTCTTTATGCCGGCGAACTCACTGCCAAGGCAATGATGGCTCTTTGGGAAGGTGGGTAAGAATTTTCTTGATTATCATTTTGAAATGGTATATAATACCTATATATTGGAGTAGCATACCCTTATAGAAAGGTATTATAATATGATCTATTTGGATAACAGCGCGACTACCCGTCCTTTTTCGGAGGTGACGGAAAAAATCGCAAAAGTGGAGCAGGGGCAGTTTGCCAACGCATCCGCCTTATATAAAATTGCCCTTGATGCGGAAAGCGGCATCCTTACCGCCAAAAGAGAGATCGCATCGGTGCTTCATTGCACCACCGCAGAGGTGTTGATCACCACCGGCGGGACTCTTTCCAATAATCTTGCTCTTTTCGGTGCAGCTGCTGCGAGAAAGCGGCAGGGAAACCGGGTGGTATTGAGCAGCATCGAGCATCCCAGCGTTTATGCCTGCGGCGAGGCTCTCGCAGAGCAGGGCTTTGAGGTGGTCTATGCGGCGCCCTCGGAAGAAGCCTTTCGGGAAGCAATTAACGAAAAAACCATCCTGGTAGCGATGATGCTGGTCAATAATGAGACGGGCGCGCGCTTGCCGGTGGAGCGGATCGGCAGGATCATCCGGGAGAGGGGGGCTCCGGCCCATTTTCATATCGATGGTGTCCAGGCTTTTTGCAAGATTCCCACAAATGTCCGCATCCTTGGGTGCGATAGTTTTTCCATCTCTGCCCATAAGATCCATGGCCCCAAAGGCATCGGCGCTCTTTATCTGAAAAAGGGCGTTCGTTTGAAAAATCTGCTTTATGGCGGCGATCA
>CAYULZ010000230.1:0-507 GCA_964445865.1 uncultured Lachnospiraceae bacterium
GTAGCATTCTTGTTGGGCGCACCCAGAAATTCTGCTAAGGTAGCAGAAATGTTTAGGTTGCATTTATTAAAATCGGGTATTATAAAATCTTTCATGTCTAAATCTCCTTGATCTCTGAAAACCAGGGCTGAATGAGACTATTACAAATAATCCTCAATCCTTACATTAAACAATCTCAATGTATCTTTCAGCCACATCTTATAATCATCCTCATCCATCAACCCGGAAGCCAGTTGTTCATTGACCTTATTCCAATCAGGAATAAAGGTAGCAATTTGCGGATTTTTGATATCCAAAGATAAATGAGCCGTAAGCTGACCATCTTTTTCGGAAAAGCTGGTTTTGCCGGATATCGGAAGTCCTCTGCGATCCAGATCAATCAGGATAGAGATAAAATCCGCAAAGGTTTTCACGATAAGGTTTCTCGGAGCAGGAATGTTTAAACTCAACAGAGATTCCAGAGATATATGCAGTGCATCACAGAATTTTACAATAATCTCTGCCGGA
>CAYULZ010000230.1:517-1255 GCA_964445865.1 uncultured Lachnospiraceae bacterium
CTCACTGTAACCGTTCTCATAATTGGAATAGGCTGAGTTAGATAATTTCAGTTGCTTTGCCATTTCTCGCTGGCTGACCGCTGCATTGGTGCGGGCAGTCTTCATTTTTTTTCCTACTTCTAAATATTCACTAAGCTGCATGGTGAAATCCTCCTTATTCTAATAAATACTTTAACATAAATAGATACAAAAATCAATGTAAAGTTTACAAGAAATTAAATAACACATATTGACAAACGAGAATGAATGTATTATATTTGAGATACAAGAAAGCTTGTAATAATACAAGGAACAAAATAAAGGAGGGAAAATGAATGAGCAAAAAGTATATGATGGACGTCTATGATGTCATGGAAGAACTTGGAGTCTCCAAGAGCAAGGCCTATCAGATTCTCAGAGAATTAAATGCGGAATTGATTGCAGATGGTTTTAAGGCTTGTGCAGGGAAGATTCCGAGACCTTACTGGGAAACTAAGTTTTTCGGTTACGCACAAGTGGTAGGCTAAGAGAAAGGAGCGCAAATGTCAGTTTATAAGGACACAAAACAGGGAACCTGGTATGTATCTTTCCGCTACGTTGATT
This sequence comes from uncultured Lachnospiraceae bacterium, assembly GCA_964445865.1. Classification (GTDB taxonomy): domain Bacteria; phylum Bacillota; class Clostridia; order Oscillospirales; family CAG-272; genus HGM12713. The sequence goes on from CAYULZ010000230.1 coordinate 1,100, forward strand.
GGACTGGTGAAAAGAAGCAGAAGTTAAAAAGAGGATTCCGCACAAAAAGAGAAGCTCTGGAATATGAAACAGAGTTTAAAAGAAAAGCTACAGCGGATATGGACATGGAACTTGGTAGTTTTGTGGAGGTTTATTTTGAAGATAAAAAGAATGAGC
>CAYULZ010000230.1:1265-1511 GCA_964445865.1 uncultured Lachnospiraceae bacterium
CATCCGAAACAAAAAGCATATGATTCAAGCTCATATCCTGCCGTACTTTGGAAATCGAAAAATGAATGAAGTGGTTCCTGCCGATATTATCCAGTGGCAAAATACCATCCAAGAAAAGGGATTGAGTAAGACCTATGAGCGTATGCTGCAGAATCAGATTACTGCATTATTTAATCACGCGCAGAAGATTTACAATCTGCAGAACAATCCTTGCAAAAAGGTAAAGAAAATGGGGAAGTCAGATGC
>CAYULZ010000231.1:0-1507 GCA_964445865.1 uncultured Lachnospiraceae bacterium
AAGCAAAAAAGCCGTTACAATCACAGTGCAATATGATACGGTCCTGCATTCCTTCCCCTCCTTATAAATACTATGATATTCGTTAGTCCAATGCGATTGAAAACGCAAGCTCCCGCGGCACGCCAATGCCAACGCCAAAGGGCTTGCCGCCCATATCGGGCGTGCGCAATTTGTACTGCGCGGCACCAAGAAACGCCGCCACACGGGGCGCAAATTCGCAATTTCCCAGCCACTCCTTAAACCAAACGAGGTCCCCGTGGCGCTCATAAAACGCGACAAACTCGTTTTCAAGCATTACCGCACCCCCAAGCGAAAAGCCAAGCGAAAGGAACGCAGGCGTAGGCTCAGCATATGGCTCGGGCAAAAACGCGGCACGCGCCCCAAGATATTCCTCTATTGACAGGTGGCGAAACGCCGCCGCGTCGCCATTTGCGGCTGCGCCCACCTCGGTGCGCATGGGGGATATCGGTGAGAAGCCCGCCTTTTGATAAAAGGAGAACAGCCCTTCACTTGAGGGTCGCAAAAACACGGGATAGCCCTCATTTGCCACCGATTGCAGCAGCTGCCGTGCCAGCCCCTTGCCGCGGTATGCTTGGTCGGTTGCGACAGCATAAAGATACCGCGCCTCTATCATCCCTTGCGCGGTTTTGATGGGATACGGTATCGAAAACAGCATGGAAAGCGGCTTTTCTCCCTCGCTTATCACGCGCAGATACCGGGGCATCACGTGGCGAAACAGCGCATCGTTCCACGCCTTGGGGTCGCTGCCAAACGCGCTCTCGTAAAGCGCGCGGCAAGCGGTATACAGATCCTTCATACACTCACCTCGCCTTTAGTATATCCCATTTTTCACCCGCCGTCAAGAAGAAGCAAAAAAGAAAAAAGCCGCAACTTCAAGCAGACTTAAAAAAGTTGCAGCGTGTGCGGCTTTATTCGGTTTATGAAGATTTCTCCTTTTCCCTTTTCGCGCGACGCCCGTCGCCAAGCACGGCAAGGGTTTCGGCAAGGAGCGTGCGCATCTCATCGGGCAGATCGGCATACGCACTCATCATGTTCCGCAAGCTCTGCCGCTTGCCGCCAAGAATGCCCGATACGGTATCCTGCTCCGTTGCCTCTAAAATGCCAAACAGCGCCTCACTAAAGCGCCGACGGCGCTCGGGGCTGGTGACACTGACGAAATGATCGACCACTGCCTCGGTCCTTTTGCCAAAGGCTGTGCGCTCGGTGGTATACACAAAGTCACACCCCTGCACCTCCCACGAATACCCATCGTGCTGGAAAAGCCCCTTGTTGCTGCTTTTTACGATCTTATAATTGGTATCGTGCTCAAGCAGAACCGCCACGATCGAGGACTCGGGCAGGTAGGTATAGATGCGGTCGCGCAGATCGAGATACGAGGCGCTGGCAAGCGTGCCGTCGCAAAAGCCGGGGCCATCGTTATTGTAAACGGCACGCACGCGGTAGCGCACGTGCTCGCCCGCATTGACTGCCGCGAACATCGCAAGGT